>CAJUOF010000284.1 GCA_910587905.1 uncultured Lachnospiraceae bacterium | reverse complement strand
TTGGCGTCTCTGTGGGAGCCAATGTGATGGCTGCCCGTTATTATGGTTCTGGAAGTGAGAAGGAGATGTTCCAGACGGTCCATACGGCGATTTTGACGGCACTGATCGGGGGATGTTTTATGGTGTTCACCGGTGTGTTGGTGGCACGCCCTGTTCTGGAGCTGATGGGGACACCGGAGGAAGTGCTTCCTCAGGCAGTGCGGTACATGAGACTGTATTTTATCGGAATGCCGGCCTTTATGGCGTACAATTTCGGTGCCGCTATCCTGCGGGCCATTGGAGATACAAAGCGCCCTCTGTATTTTCTGTCCGCGGCAGGCGTGATCAATGTGTTGTTCAATCTGTTGTTTGTGGTGGTCTTTCACATGGGCGTGGAAGGTGTTGCCATAGCCACGGTGATCTCACAGGTGATCTCGGCTATTTTGGTGCTGCGATGCCTGTGTAAGAGCGAGGGGATCTATCGGTTGGAACTTCGCAGGTTACATATTCATAAGGATAAGCTGATTGCAATGCTGAAGATTGGGCTTCCGGCCGGATTTCAGGGAATGATGTTCAATATCTCTAACGTGTTGATCCAGTCTTCGGTTAATTCGTTCGGGTCGCTGGTCATGGCAGGGAACACGGCTGCAGGCAATATTGAGGGCTTTGTCTATATTGCCCTCAATGCCATTTACCAGACGTCTTTAAGCTTTACCAGCCAGAATATGGGAGCCCGTCAGTATAAACGGGTGAACCGGGTGCTGGTGAATTGTGTATTGATTGTAACTGTTTTGGGAACGGTACTGGGAGTGGGAGCCTGGCTTTTGGGAAGCGTGCTTCTACGGATTTATTCCTCCGATCCCCGGGTTATTGCCTATGGTATGGCAAGACTGGCGCTGATCTCTGCACCTTATGCCCTATGTGGGATTATGGATGTGCTGGCGGGGAGCTTGAGGGGGATGGGATGTTCCATCACCCCTATGATCACTTCTTTGACAGGAGCCTGTTTGTTCCGGGTGATCTGGATTTTTACGGTATTTCGATGGGAACACAGCCGATTCATCCTCTATGTTTCTTATCCGATTTCCTGGACTTTGGTGCTTCTCTTGAATCTGGGATGTTATCTGATCATTCGGAAAAGGAAATTTGGCCCTCCTACGGAGATTCGTATTTAGAGGGGGAGTTTTGAGCTCTTGCCGGACGAAAGCTTGTTGAAAGACAAGGAGTTTCATAGTATAATAATAACGGAATTTTTGGAGGGAACGTGCTTTATGTATTATACAAACGAACATTTAATTGATCTGGTAAGAATATTTGACCAGAACGAACGTAAGGATTTCCTGCGGTTGGATTTGAATGAGAATCCGGGAGGTTTGCCACAGGAGTTTATTGAAGAGGTACTTTCTAAAATCACCCCTCAGTTGATTGCGCAATACCCTGAGACCTTGCATTTTACTGAGGTATTGGCAAAGTATCTTGGTACGGACAAGGAGCATGTATGTCTCGTAAATGGTTCAGCCGAAGGGATCAGATATATCATTCAGGCATTTACCTCAGAGAATGGTAGGATTGTAGGGGTGACACCGTCTTATTTTATGTTTCAGGTGTATGCCCAGATGTATGGGCGGACATTTGTGAAAGTTCCTTACAATGAGGATCTCACCATGGATGTCGGCCATATCATTTGCCAGCTTTCCGACGAAACGCAATTGTTGGTTTTGCTGAATCCCAATAATCCGATGGGGAACGTATACGGGGAAGAAGAATTTGAAAAGGTTATGAGGGTCTGCCGGGAAAAGGAGATTACGGTCTTGATCGATGAAGCATATCATTACTTTTATCCGAAGACGTTTATCCGATATGCCCTATCAGAGCGCAGAGTACTGGTTACGAGAACCTTTTCTAAAATGTTTTCCATGGCCGGATGCAGATTGGGATATGTGGTCGGACATCCTGAGGATATACGGATGGTGCAGAAGCTCTGTACACCGCACAATACCAATGCATTTGCGCTTGCTTTTGCGGAGCAAATGCTGGAGACACCAGGACTTGTAGAATTTTTGACGGACAAATTTAAGAAAGGCAGGGATTACCTGATTCAAAGATTAGAGGAAAACGGTTATCGGCATAAGGGGGAAGCGGGGAATTTTATCTTTATAGAGCCAAAGACCTGTGCCGAGGAAATTGTAAAAAGGATGAAATCAGAGAAGAAAATATTGATTAAGTCCTATCATCAGGTCGGTGAATTTGGCGATTGTCTCCGGGTATCGATCGGAGAAGAGTGTTATATGAAGCAATTTGTGGATGCGCTGTTGGAGTTGGATCAGTGATCGGGTAGTAAAGCGGGCTTTGTCTTCGGGCAAAGTCCGTTTTATCAGTTAATCAAACAATAATTAACTAATTTCTTATGCTGGCCGGAGGCCTCTTGCTTCATCCGGTCATTTTCTCTGTCGGAGGACTGCTGGCGGTTGCCCTGATTCCGTCTGTTTATTCCTATATTTATGATTGCGGGAAGAAGTGATTTTGGAACCTATTATATAACGTAAAAAAAGAACATTCGGACCCTTTCGCCCAAATGTTCTTTTTTAGATACTATGATTTCATATCCAGTTCGCTGGTGACGATGCCGAAGGATTCAAGCTTGGCCCGGACCAGCGTCAGCTGGTAATCCAAATGCCCGTAAAGCCGTTTCAGGCTTCTTTTTTGATCTTTAGGTTTTTCTGGGCGGTTGCCAACATCAGCTTGATCCGGTTTAACTGGTTGACCTCGCTGGCGCCGGGGTCGTAGTCCACGGCGATGATGTTGGAGTCCGGGTACTGTCTGCGAAGCTCCTTGATGACGCCCTTTCCGACCACGTGGTTGGGCAGGCAGCCGAAGGGCTGGGTGCAGACGATGTTGTTGGTCCCCGTGTGGATCAGTTCCAGCATTTCCCCGGTCAAAAACCAGCCCTCGCCGGTCTGGTTGCCCAGGGAGACGAAGGGGGCGGCGAGCTCCGCCAGATTTTCGATCCTGGCCTGGGGCAGGAAATGGCGGCTGGCGTTTAATTCCTCGCGGGCCGTCTTCCGAAGCCATTCCAAAAGGGAGATTCCCATGTTGCACAGGCGGGCCGTGGATTTTTTAAAGCCCAGATGCTCCGCCTTGAAGTTGGTGTTGTAGAAACAGTACAGGAGGAAGTCGGTGAGGTCCGGCATGACGGCCTCGGCGCCTTCCGACTCCAGAAGCTCCACCAGGTTGTTGTTGGCCAGGGGGGAGAATTTCACCAGGATCTCCCCCACGATGCCCACCTTGGGCTTTTTTACGTCCTCGTGGATGGGAAGGGCGTCAAAATCCCGGATGACGGCCCGGATGTTTTTCTTGAAGCGGCCCATGGAGGGCCGGTGGGTGGTCAGGTCCTGGATACAGCGGGCCTCCCATTTTTTGTGAAGCTCGTTAGCGGAGCCGGGAACCTGCTCGTAGGGCCGCATCCGGTAGAGG
>CAJUOF010000283.1 GCA_910587905.1 uncultured Lachnospiraceae bacterium | reverse complement strand
GTGAAAGCGGACAGGGGAGCAGCAGCAACGGGGAAGGAAGCGCAGGGCAAGAGGCGGCGCAGGAGGGGATTTTTGACGCCTATACACCTTATGAGGAACCGGTGACATTAACGAAGGGAACCACCGTGCTGGCTTCCGGTGCCCTTCCGAACGGGGACGATTACGGAAACAACGTCTTTACCAGATATCTGGAGAAGACGCAGAACATCAAGACGGAGGTCGTCTGGAGCGTCGACAGCAGCACTTATGCCTCCAAGGTGGCGCTCTGTATCGCAAACGAAGAGATTCCGGACATGATGATCGTGAACCGTTCTACGTTTAAGCAGATGGTGGACAATGATCTTCTGGCAGATCTGACGGACATTTACGATTCCTGTATCTCTGATTTTTTGAGAGCTCAGCTTGACAGCTACGGGAAAGAACTGTTTGACGAGGTGACGGTGGACGGGAGGCTCATGGGTATCCCAAGCCCGGCCCTTAACAACTGCCAGAACGTGCTTTGGGTTCGTTCCGACTGGCTGAAAGCGGCGGGCCTGCCGGCACCCGAGACCGTCGAGGATATTGAAAAAACAGCGAAAGCCTTTATGGATTTGAAGCTGGGCGGAGACAATACCGTCGGCATCACCACCACCAGCAATCTCTATGAAGGGTACAATTCTTCCTGGGGCATGGACGGAGTCTTCGCCTGTTTCGGGGCCTATCCGGGAAGCTGGCTGGAAAAGGACGGCGGCGTGGCATACGGATCGGTTCAGCCGGAGATGAAGGAAGCCCTTTCGGTGCTGCGGGACTGGTATGCGGAGGGGATCTTGGACCGGGAGTTTGCGGTGAGGGATGAAGCCAGCCGTCAAGCCCTGATCGGAAGCGGCCGGTGCGGCATGTATTTTGGAGTTTGGTGGCCTTCCAACGGCGTGGCGGATATTACGGAACTGGACCCGGAGGCTGACTGGACGGCGGTGCAGGCGCCTTTGGACTCGGAGGGAAAGCGGAAGGCGGCCGGTCATGATCCGGTGCAGGAGATCGTGGTGGTCAGTAAAAACTGCAGGCATCCGGAGGCGGTGATCAAGGCGTTAAATGCGGGAAACGACGTGCTCCGCTGCAATACGGAATATGGAAACCCTTATGCGGAGCAGACAAAGGAGGCATACCGGTATTTCTTTGAGACTTCTCCCCAGGGCTGGGGCGTCATGACGGTTCCCATCGAGATCAACTGGGCCGACTGTGTGGGCAGGATCGCGGAGGAGATGGAAGCGGCCGTGGAGGCGGAGGATCCGTCCCTCCTGAGTATTACCGGCTTTGAAAGCTCCTATGAATATATTTTGTACAACAGCAAACATCCGAGAGAAAACAGGGTTTATTATCATGAATATCTGGCGAGGGTCGTGGGGGCCGGCGCTGCTTCTAAAGACAGCCTTCAGGTGGTGCCGGCCTGCTATTACGGAACCACGAGAACCATGTCCACTCTCTGGTCTTCCCTGAAAAAGATGGAAAATGAGGTGATGCTCAAAATCGTCATGGGAGAGGAAGAATTGGATCAATTTGACTCCTTCGTGGAACGGT
>CAJUOF010000282.1 GCA_910587905.1 uncultured Lachnospiraceae bacterium | reverse complement strand
CCACAAGGACCTGCGGAGTATGCCTGTTTTTCTCTGTGTTCCCCTCAGCCATGGTCAGGTCCTCTTCCCGGCCTTATACCGGAAATTTGCGGTCCTGGCCACAACCGGGGCTCTCCAATGCTGCATACCGCTCATTTTTCTGGCCGTTCTCACAGACAGACAACCTGCACGCCTCTTTTTCCTTTGCCCTCCGTCCTTTTTGTTTTTCACATTCATTCCTGATACCTGCCTTTCTATATATGATCTATCCGCAAAGCCATGCCGGCTTTTTGGCCACAAAAAAGGAATGACTGCAAGCAAGACGCCTGTCGCTCATGGTCTTCCACAGGCCAAAGTCATTCCTGGGATCTTGAAAGAACCCCCCGTGCAAAAAAGAAAAGCCAGTGACACACCATATAAAAACATGGTGATACCACTGGCACATAAATACAACCTCAACTGCGTGTGCAATGCGGCTGTCATCCGCATACCGTTCAAAAGACTGCATATCCCCGGTCGGAATTCGCACAAAAATCAATTACTAAATGCAGTATAACACAATATATCGTGTCTGTCAAGTTGTTGTGTCTATATCTAGTTTAATTCTATAATCAGAGAGAGCCATCTGCACCGGCTGTTCCATTTTTTCCTTTTCCTTTTTCCGGCGCAGTTCTTCCAATTCCGCGATCCGTGCTTTTCCCAGCCATTTATCTGCATGGTGCCGGTCCGCACTATACTCCTTCAGGCTCTCATACCCGTTCTCCAACAGTTTCTTTTCCAGCCGCCTGACCGCTGCTTCATGTGATTTCCGGCGTCTTTCCTTTTTCGCTTCTGCTTCCCTTTTTTTCATATCAGAATCATGCACGATCTGAATCCCGTTCCGGATATCTTCCAGGTCCTGCATCAGATCCCGGCTTTCCCGCTGCTCGGCACGGACATTCTGGATCTCAAAGGAAAAATACCGGCCATAATATTCAAAGAGGAACAGCTCCGTAAAATAATGTCCCCTCATTTTTTCCTTTATTCTGTCCTGGCTGAGCCTGGCGCATATCTTACAAATATCCATGCTCACCGGATGGTCAAAGAGCTTTTTTCCTTTGATGATGCTGGTGTCAATCTGTCCCTCAAACAGCGTACCGTCCAGGTCGCCTCTGAGGAATGATGTCTTCACATCATAAAATACATTTCCTCTTTTCTGGTCCAGCTCATGCCCCAGGATCGGGCACATCCCCATACACCCCCTTAATCCGCAGTCATAAGGGTCATAGTTCATTTCCCATTCCAGCGTATCCTGGTTGAACCTCATATGCTCCTGGCAGACACGTCCCTTCCTCTGCAGACTAAAGCTGATCTCCTGCCTCCGTATCTCATCATCATGCAGCTTCAGGATATGCTCCACACTTCCCTCATAGCAGTATTCTTCTTTTGTCATATGAACCTCACAGTCATACCTTAGTACGCCATGGTCCTGAAGGTATTTATGTTTCAGTTTGCATTCTTTCTTTTCATAAGGACAGTGGATGGTAGCCATATCATTTTCAAAGGTCCACTCTATCCCCATATAGCTCATGCTGCTGCGGCACTGAAGCCCTTTACACTGAAGGCCGCAGGGTGTCTTAAAAGTCTGTTCAAAGATCCACCAGTATTCATAAGAAAACCTTCCATAATAATTGTCAAGGGTTTTCTCCTCCCATGCGGGAACGTCAACTCTCACATAGTCCGGATGATGCTCCGCCGAGTATCCTTCCTCCAGGAGCCGTTTGGTCAACAGGTTATATTCTTTATGACATTTTTCTTTCATGTTCTTCCTCCCCGCTTACAGGCCCTGACAGGGGCGCATCCCAAAATAATCTTCCATACGTTTTCTTAACGCTTCCGCCGACATACCGTATTCCCCGGCGATACAGGATTCGCAGCAAGGATATTTGTATGCCAGAGTCTTTGATAACCGGGTATCCCAGCTATTTAACTGCCGTCCGCATTTGTTACAATCTTTATCCAGCCACTTTACTTTCTGCATTTTTCCTCCTTCTGTATGTTCTTTATCCTCAAAGCCATACCGGCATTTGGGCAACAAAAAAGGAATGACCTCAAGCTTAACGCCTGTCGTCCATGGAGATCATCCGTAGACCAAAGTCATTCCAATAATTGGGGAAGAAATTTTTTCCCTGAAACAATAAAACAGCTGTTACCGCACAAAAACATGGCGATAGCGCTGACACAAAATACAAAGCCGACAACGTGTGCAATGCAGCTGACCTTCACCTGCAACCCCTCTTAGATCACTGTCTCCGCAGAGCTATGCACAAAAATCACTCTTAGCTATAAGATACTACAAAATATCCATTTAATCAAGCACAAACGCTATATATAGTGTTTGTGCGGACTATTTCTATAGATAATTCGATTGCCCGGACAATTGGGCCGGGCAATACTTTCATTATGATATGGCCTGATGAGCATAATCACCCCGCCATTTTAATAAAGGCCAACTTACTTTACTCAACGCTTCGCCTTATGCATTTACAGCCTTAATTATCACTCTTTTGTTAAATTGAACGTCTTTAAAATTTTATAGCCATCCAGCAATCCGGCCATATAAGCATTGATATTGAACTCGTATTGTGTTTCGTCTTTTCTTGCAATTAAAGTTTCCACAATATCCCTTTGTTCTTCTGACAATTTTAATCCATTAACCGCTTCTAAAGCCTTTTTCTCCTCTTTTATCCTCTTTTGATATTCCATGTCATTCTCCAACAGTTGGTATAAGGTTTCATTTTTCATGCTGTCTGCTGCAAGTTTCAATAATTCCTTTACTTCTTTCATATGTTCCTCCTTTATGAACTTGTGTTTGTGTAACTTCTCTGAACTAATATGTTAGAACTTCTTTTTCTATTCTAACATCTATACAATAATTATCAAGCAATATCGTTCTCATTTTTGTTACACAATTCGACAACGGGAGAGCCTATGACTGATCTTGAATATGGATTTATCAAAATAAAGCTGAAAGACATTTTAAAGGAGAAAGGTCTCAGCCGCAACAAACTGTCACATAAAGCAGAAATGCAGAAAAGCCAAATCAATGCCTATTATAATAACACGATTACACGGTTGGACACGGCTGTACTTGCGCGGTTGTGTACCGCTTTAGACTGCCGCATTGAGGATTTAATCGAATTTGTCCCTTATGGCAAATCTTCCAGTTAGCTGTTCAAATGTGTGTTTGTGTAACTTCTCACTTGAGATATGTAAGAACTTATATTCCTACCCCAATATGTCTAAACTGTATCTATAAAGTATCAAACCAGCGGGATACGAAATGATTTAAAGGGGGGCATTGATCTTGACAGATTTAGATTACGGTACGATCAGAATAAAATTAGATGAACTTTTAGAAAAAAGTAAACTGAGCAAAAATAAGCTGGCACATAGGGCTGAAATGCAGCGAAGCCAGCTGAACGCTTACTGCAACAATGCTATAACAAGATTAGATGTTGCCGTACTGGCCCGGCTATGTACTGTTTTAGAATGCCGTATCGAAGATTTACTTGAATTTGTTCCGGCAAAAAGTAAGTAAAGAAATACAACCTGCCTGAATATCCGCATATTCAAAACCGGGGAATGCTTCTCATGCATCCTCCGGTTTTTATATCTCATATTTTCTGAAAAAAATTGAATATGGTTCAGCTATGCGGACACATGAAAAAGCAATTCCAGCTTCTGCCATTCCCCGTCTGTCTTAATTCCACTTTTCTCCATCTGTAAAAAAGTATTGAAATCGAACAAATGTTTTTATATGATATACTTACACGTATATTCCTGGAGCCGATAACAAAAACTATACCCAAAGGGCACCCCTTAACGCATGCGCTTCGCGCTGTAAATCTAAGGTATAGGTGGAGGATGATATATGAACGAAAACCGCATTTATATCGCCATCGATCTGAAATCCTTTTATGCCTCTGTGGAATGCATGGAACAGCATCTGGACCCCCTCACGACAAATCTTGTGGTAGCCGATGCTGCAAGGACAGAAAAAACCATCTGCCTTGCTGTTTCCCCTTCCCTGAAGGCTTATGGTATATCCGGACGGGCAAGATTATTTGAAGTGATCCAGAGAGTAAAAGAAGTGAATGCTGAACGAAGGTGCAGGGCTCCTGAAAGAACTTTTACCGGTTCTTCTTATTCCGCATCTGAACTGGCAGAACATCCCGGACTTGAATTATTTTATATTACTGCCCCGCCCAGGATGTCCCTTTATCTGGAATACAGCACCCGCATCTATAACATCTATCTGAACTATATCGCTCCGGAGGATATCCACGTCTATTCGATCGATGAAGTGTTCCTGGACGTGACGCAGTATTTAGAGACCTATCACATGACGCCAAAGGGCCTGGCTTCCACAATCATCCGGGACATTCTTGACAGTACGGGAATCACCGCCGCTGCCGGGATCGGCACAAACCTGTATCTTTGCAAGATTGCAATGGATATCGTGGCAAAGCATGTCGAACCGGATGAGCGTGGAGTCCGCATTGCAGAGCTTGACGAAATGAATTACCGGAAGCTGCTGTGGGAGCACCGGCCGCTCACGGATTTCTGGAGAGTCGGCCGGGGATACCAGAAAAAACTGGAAGCCGCCGGACTTTTCACCATGGGGGATATTGCCCGCTGCTCCCTTGGCAGAGATCAAGATTATTACAACGAAGAACTTCTTTACAAGATGTTCGGTATCAATGCCGAACTCCTGATCGACCATGCATGGGGGTGGGAGCCCGTCACCATGGAACAGATCAAAGCCTACAAACCAGAAACCAGCAGCATCTGCTCCGGCCAGGTATTACAGTGTCCCTATGACACGGAGAAAGGGAAGCTCATCGTTCGGGAAATGACGGACCAGCTCGTCCTGGAGCTTGTAGAAAAGAAGCTGGTAACCGATCAGATGATCCTCACGGTCGGATATGATATTGATAACCTCACCGATGCCAAAACCAGCGCTCTTTACCATGGAGAGATCACCACAGACCGCTATGGCCGCAAAACCCCAAAGCACGCACACGGGACTGTCAATCTGGACCGGCAGACTTCATCTGCCCGGATCATCACAGAGGCTGTCATGAAACTATACGAACAGATCGTAGACCCCGGCCTTCTGATCAGGCGTGTGACCCTCGTCGCCAACCGCCTGGCTAATGAATCACAGATTGCCGAAACCGGGCAATATGAACAACTGGATTTATTTACTGACTATGCGGCGCTGGAAAGAGAACGGGAAGAGGAAAAAAAGAAACTTTCTAAAGAAAGGAATTTGCAGGAGGCTGTGCTGTCAGTAAGAAAAAAATACGGCAAAAACGCCATACTGAAAGGAATGAATCTTCTGGAAGGGGCTACCACCATGGATCGAAACCGCCAGATTGGAGGACACCGGGCATGAACCAAAACCATAAGCATAATTATGATGACATCATCCATCTTCCACATCACGTTTCCAAAAATCATCCACAAATGTCACTCTTAAACCGTGCGGCGCAGTTTTCTCCTTTCGCCGCACTTACAGGGCATGCTGCCGCCATCCAAGAAGCCGCACGGTTAACCGATACTTTTATCGAGCTGGACGAAAGCAGGAAGGAGCTGCTCAATGAACAGCTCCAAGTAATCAGAGAAAATCTGGAACAAAAGCCCGAAATCGAGGTCACTTACTTTCAGCCGGACAGCAGGAAAAGCGGCGGGGCCTACGTGACCTTCTGCGGCCGCGTGCGGAAAATAGATGAACATAGCCGCCAGATTCTTTTTGCGGACGGAACTACTGTCCAGATCGAGTACCTCTATTCTATTGATGGAGAATTTCAGAGTACATTCGTTTAATTATTATCAATCTTGGAAGTATTGGCCTACTTATGACATTTCTACTCTTATATAAACCTTAAAGGGATTTATCACATCTTAAATCGTTTTTTCATTTCTTCCCAATCTTGTGTAGCTGAAGGATTAATCTTGTTGAATACTTTCGTGTCAAACATTATAGAAGCATATGCTAAAGCTGTCTCATATCTCAAATATATTTGCAAAATTTTAGCTGTTGTTTTATTATCCGGTTTTTTCTTTTTTGCAGTATAATTTCTCCATAAATCTTTACATTCAGCCTGAACTATACTCACTTCTAATTTTAGTTCTTTCAGTTTAAAGTAACCTTCCCAAATACTAAATAACAAAAAGATATTCGTTACAGCTATAACAAATTGAGTTCCACCTAAATTAACTAATGCAATAATAACGATGAGTACCACACTGACCAGTAACTTTTTCTCTGCTTGTTTAAACATCGCGTTCACTATTTTTTCGGAAAAAAAGCTGTTTTCATGTACATTTGAAATAAGTTTCCTCATTCCCGGTTCTATCTCTTCAGTATCATAATAGCCCTCAGACGAAATATCCGCTAATCGAGCATTAAAAGTATTATCTAAAAAACCATCCCTCCTTGTCCTCTCAGCCTTTCTGTACATTCCTCCAAATCTGCAATCAAAATATTTACCCAACCCCGTAAAAACCAAAACTCCAATCGGAAAGACATTATCCGCGAACGAAAAAGAATATGGAAGCACCCCATATACCGCTGCAATTCCTGATATTATTGCAGCAAATAAAAGCATTCTGTCTTTATATTTATTATATTGCTCAGCCTGATCAAAATCGGATTTTTGTGGAGCCCGTGTAGCCATTTATATTTTACCACCCTTCTTCATTTCATTTACATAAAATTTCAATAATAGCATCGCATCATTTTTATAATATTCATAGTGTTGTGATCTCAAATCTTTCAATATATATTTCCCATGACATGTTCTCAACTTTTTGCCTCCCTCACACGGACACTGACAATGGCCACGATAAGGAATTTCTCCCATAAGATACAACAAAAGTTGAATCAATATCTTCCTATCTTGTGTATGATAACGTTCAAAATATGTTTCTTCTATACCAAGCACTCCATGTGAGCGCTCTCCATACGGAACTTCTCCATAACGCCTGAAATATGATGCCGTATACAGATAGCTCATGACTATGTCATTTACAAATCCTACCAATGAATCATTTTCTTCCAGATAATCTGCCAATTCGCTAATGGCACCGAGACACAGCCCTCCATCTGCATAAAAATGTGATAAATCCTCTGGAATTTTGTTCTCAAGTTCTTTAACCGAAGGTATCGCTTTAGGGAAGCCAAATGGAACAAATATTTCCAAATTATATTCATCATATAATGGAAGTCCATTATACTCTGCATTTAACACAACAATACCTGTTAGCCTAAAACCGCTCTCACACTTTATCAGTGTGAGAGACGGATGCTCTTCCCGAAGTAGTTCAACCTGTTTAATCAAATTAACATTCATCATTATTCCCCCATGGTTTCGTCGGACGAATAACTTTTGTAGATGTTGCCGATGCTGTTGAAGGTTTAATACCTAACTTTTTATTCACGTAGTCTTTTCCAAATGAAGTCTGCAGACCTGTTATATATCTCAGCTCGTTTGTGCTTTCTGGTTCCGCCAAATCAGCCGCAACTGTTTTAACCCATTGGAAAAAGGCATTTGCAGTCTCATCAGTCCAGGAATCTGCATAATTATCTTCTGGATCCACCGGATTGGGAATCCTCCATTTTCCTTCTTTTTTTTCAATAAAGTCCCTCTTCTCCCCAATAAAGCTTCCCTTGGGTTTCATACCCTTTAGGAGAGAAGCATACTCATTAAGACCACGAACTATAAAACGGAGAAGTTCTTCTATTGAAGTTGCATCAGACCCTGTTGCGATTTTTGCTGCAAGCGAAGTGATTATAACTGAAGCTGGCTTGAATTTCTGTAACGATTTATTTGTCTGATAATGTAAATCACGATGACGTTTCAGCAACTGAATGATTCTCTGAAGAATCGAACGCACATAGTAATCCGGTACATCATCTACAGAGGCTTCGGCAGAAAACAATGTCCGATTCTCGTAAAAAACCTTCGCTTTCCTTTCCTGCAAATTAATTTTTTGAAACCTCTCATTTATGCCATCGAACCATAGTCCGAAACCAGATGGATTGCTCGACAGATATTTATACTGATAATTATACTTGTCCGTAATCGCTATGGCTTCTTGGGCATATCTCATATTCACGCCTGACAACAGCAATCTGTTTTTCCTAGCATCCTCCTCTTTTACGGCTGGCACGACATCCATATTAAACCCAATACCATCCACAACTTCAGCATATTCAAGCGTCCAACAACGATTATCTTCCGGTTTCAATTTCTGTCTGTATGTTTCATCTTCCCTCAGTGCATCACCAACAATATTTTTTACCCTATCCGGACTAATCTTACGTTTATCATATGTAAGAGTGCACACGACATCAATGTCATAATCCGATTCTTTGCCCTCCCGGATAGGTCTCACCACGGTACCTGTCCTAAAAGAACCTTGCGGCCCAAAATCAGCCTCAATCCCTTTTCTTGCTAAATATGCCGCTATCCCCTTGTAACGATCAACAGCATATTTGTACATAGTTGGAGAAATATCCAACCCCTTTGCCAAAGTTTCAAGATCTACAGCTTTATTACGCATTCATTTCTCCTTTCTGCGCCCTTGTATTTATTAGCACTCACCGACTTCTTCTGCTAACAATCTTATCCTAACATATTTTTTGTATTTGTTCAATATGTTTTTGCTCTGTATTCGTAATTTTTTCTCTTTTAATAGAAAAACATTGTTGCATTTTCCTATTTTTGTGATAATATAATAATGGAGGGATATGTCATGTTTGAATATGTTAAACTAAAAAACTTTAAATCATTTGGCGATGTGGAATTTAATCTTTTAGATAGAAAAGGAAATCCCAAAAAACTTATACTTCTATATGGAGAAAATGGTATTGGTAAATCAAATCTTGCTTCTGCCTTTTTTATGCTTTCAGAAACTCTTCGCACAATGGATGTTCGAGATATTATGCAATCATTCCTTTCTGAAAATCCAGAGAGTATGAGCGACGAAATGTTTGCTCGCATTATCAAAATGCGCTACAAAGACCTAGAAACATTAATCCGTGAAAATAAGATGGTTTCTTCCTCTGACACAATGTATTTAGAGTTTGGTTTTAAATTAAAAGATAAAAGCGGAAAATATATACTTGAAACTAATGATTCTCAGATTATCCATGAGCGACTAGAATATGTTCTTACCAAAAATAAGGGGATATATTTTGATATTACACCAAGCAAAACAAATATTAGCACAAAAATATTTCTTGGAAAAACAGCATATCAGGAGATTAAACAAGCCTGTGTGAAGTATTGGGGCAAGCATTCTCTTCTTTCAATCTTAATGCATGAATCGGATGATAAGGCTGACGAATATATCAAAGAGCAGCTTGCAGACAACTTTGATTGTATTCTTGAATTTTTATCTCGAATATCTTGCAAAGTAAAATTCGGAAGCCGCCAAGAGCGTGGTATTATTGGATTACCCCATGAAATATTCGGAGATTTTGATGAAGGTGATGTCTATCAAGATGAAGAACATCTTCTTGATAAAACAGAGAAAATGCTGAATGAATTTTTTAAACATACTTATCGAGATGTCGAAAAAGTCTTTTATAAAAGAACTTTTAAAGAAAATAATATCCATTATCAATTAATGCAAACTAAAATGATTGCTGGTAAACTCAGAGATATTGAATTTTCTATGGAATCTACAGGAACTCAGTCTCTACTCCAACTGCTTCCATTCATGCTGGTAGTCGTCAAAGGTTCTACAGCAGTAATTGATGAATTTGATACAGGGGTACATGATCTTTTAGTAAAGAGCCTGGTTCAATCTTTATATAACAATCTTTCCGGACAATTAATTATGACAACACATAGCACCTTACTTATGGAATCTAATATTCCCAAAGAGTGTATCTATGTGATAACAGAACTCCCTGAAGGAGAAAAAGAAATAAAGTGTATCACTCATTATGATAATAAAATCCATATCAACACAAATATTAGGAATCAATACATGAACGGTACTTATAAAGGAATACCTGAACCAACATCCATTGATTTCCACTCTTTATTATCTACATTGGGTATTGGAGAAAAACAGTAAAGGCAACACCCCTAATTTTGCTATACTGTATATAGAAAAATACCGGATAACACACGCGAAAACACTCCTCTGTCCTATTAGGAAAAAAACAAATAATTATTCTTCTATAAACAAGAACACTTTTCTTAAAAGAGTGCTGCAAGAATCCCTCTTTCCTTGCAACACTCTTAAACTCTACATTCTGCCACCAAACAATATGAATTACAAATTCTGCCGGATAATCCGTGTAATGATTCCCACAGCTATGCCACGTTCTTCATCAAGCCTGGTCACGACAAAGCTGACATCATCTTTTTTTCCCGGAGAACGGTAGTCGTAACAGGAATGTGCCACAGCATTCACACCGTTGGACAGCCGGATATAGACTACGCCTTTATGCACATCCGTAACCCTGCCCGCATATTTGCTTTGGACACGGCATTTTTTCAGATTGTCGTGGCTGGTGTTCTGGGATACGCTTTTCATGTCTGCCTTGATGCCAATGTCTTCCAGGCTGTCACGCCGCACACTCAAAATACGGACCAATACCTGGTCTCCCACCGAAAAACGCTCGTGGGCATCCCCGATCCAGTCCCAGGCCAGATCCCTCGCCAGGATAGAACACTCTACGCCGAATGCTTCTATCCGGACAGCCTTTTCCGCAACGGCGATCACACGTGCCTGGACAATGCGGTTATCATAAATGCGGTACATTCCTTCTGCATCCGTATCCAGATAGAAGATCTGCCGTTTCCTGAGCATCGCTTCCCTGCGGCTGGCAACCACGCTCCGGGTTTTGGAATCAATCCCTTTGACGATAAAATCAATCTCTGCCCCCAGCATATTGCCAAGAAGCTTGTTCTGGCGCAGCATCAAGTCCCTGTACTCCTGACCGGAAGGGCTGCGGCCCACATTGATCATCATCTCCTTTAAAGGGATCACGATCCGGAATCCTTTATAATCTACGATGAAGATCGTCTTACCATTATCCGTCTGTTCAATCCCGCCAAGCTGTCCGGTAAGCATGCGCCTGGTACGATAGGCATTATGAATTTCGTGCCAGATCGCATCCTCACGGGAAGCCTCTGTCTCTACTTCCCCGCGGGATTCCAGCGTCAGTACAGGAGCCTCTGCCCTCCTGATACGCTCAGAAGTGGGAGCAGAAGAAGGAAGTGTTTTCTCACTTGTATTGGAAACCACGAGATCACCGCCCGTATCATCCGCCTCTGTTGATTCGTTTTTATCTTCCCCAACAGATTCCGTTTCTGTTAATGCAGCCTCATTCCCATCAGTCCCGGTATCTTTGCCTGAAGGAGCTTCCCCGGATTCAAAAGCTGTCTCATTGGAATCCACACGCTCTTCGACGCCGCCTGAAATATCCGCATCGGCAAATATCTCTTCTGCTAATGCTCCTCCCGTTTCCACGCCGAGATTTTCTTCTCCGGCAAATTCCTGCAGGCCGTTGGACCTCAGCTCCTCCAAAGGCTCCTCTTCCATGCCGTCCGCTGATCCATCCTGGCTAAAATCATCTTCCTGCATGACCTGATCTTCCATTTCCAACAATTCTTTTTTCTTTGTCATATAAATACCTCCATATATAAAATTTTGTTCTATCTGACAGGGCAGACCTGTATAATCCCCCTGCTCATAACAATACCATTCAGGACATAAGAGATTCCTTGTCCATTGATACAATGCGGGCAGGTGCCTGTTTTGGAACAACTTTCTGCGCTTTCTTTTGTACCGATGACTTTAAAGCTGCTTTTGGAACATTGATTTCCTGTTTTGGTGTGTCCGCCGTCTCCGCCTCCAGCCTGCGCCATTCCGGGATGTGCGCAGAAGCTTTACAAGAGCGGATCAGGGGAAACTCCGGATGCCTGGAATAATCCATTTTGTCCACCTTCAGGGGCTTTTTGCCGCGGATAATGACCAGCGCTTCATCAACCGGCAGACGCAACACCTCGTCCGGGGTCAGCACCGGCCGCCTTCCCACCCCGCTGGTCTCCCGGAATTCCGGCGTGTAGTCGGAAAGCCTCCATGTCCCCAGACGTTTGGATTTGCTGGAAACCGCTACGCTGGCAAGGCCGGTACGGGAAGAAACAAATTCCGCCGTCAAAGGGTCTGTACAGCCTAAGAAAAGCTGGACGTCACAATTCCCTAAAATTTCCTGCCAGAGGTTTTGCGGATATCGGTTCTGCAGCCCGGCAAGATTCTGAAACACACAGGACATGGAGATATTCCTGGAACGGATCACGCTCAAACGTCTGGATAGGTCCGGGATCGTGCCGCAGGCCGTCAGTTCCTCCCCCAGCACATGGACCGGCACCGGAAGCCTCCCGCCCTCACAGTTCTTGTCCGCATACCGGACCAGCTTGATAAAAACAAAGGACAAAAACAGGGACGCCAGAAAATCAAAGGTACTGTCCTGGTCGCTGGTCACAAGGAAGTAAGCACAGGGTTCTTTCCCCATAAGCTCCAGATCAATCTCGTCCCTTGCCGTAATCTTTTTGATCAGCTCGGACTGGAATACCTGGAGCCTGCTCCCCAGTCCGATAATGACACCGCTGCGCACGGAATCGGACGCCTGTTTAAACAGGCTGTAAGGCCCCTTCGCGGGATGATGATTCGGCAGCACGTCAAAAAGGCTGTTCAGGGCACTCTCCGAATTTAAAGTGAGCAGCTGATATACCTGCCCCATATTCCGGGTTTCCGGTGGATAACCCTTATCCACGTACAGGACCAGCGCTTTTAACAGGTTCATCTCCGCGGAATCCCAAAAATGATCACTTTTTCCGCCCTCTGTCGTATTCTTGATGATGACATCGACAAAAAGCTGTGCCATCAGTTCCTGGCCCTCTATCTCGGAAAGACAGTTCCAGGAATCGGAATTTTCCGGGCTGACTAGGTTGAACACCCGGACCGTATAGCCCTTATCCCGCAGATATTCACTGGATTTCTCATACAGCTCTGATTTCGGGTCGCAGATGACCAGGGATTCCCCGCGGGACACCCCCTGCAGGATGCGGTTCATACAGAACGAACGGGTCTTCATAGAACCGCTGGCGCCGTAAACCGCCAGGTTGCTGTTCAGCCTGGTTTTCTCAGGCACACAGGCATATTTCTTCCCAAGCACCCCCAGCACGATCCCCCGGTAATGGCGCAGATCTGTTACCAGCTCAAGAACGCCCTTCATTTCCTTTCGTCCCATCCAGCCGGATGTCCCATAGGTGCCGTTTACCGAATAGGTGAAATTCCGGTCTTTATCGTATTCCCCCCGGTTTCCCCGGCCGGCCCAGACGGCCAGAAGCAATACGATTACCAGAGTGCCGATCACCAACAGTCCGCAAAGCCCATAAGGAAAGCGCAATGCCTCATACAGGCAGACAGCAGGTGACAGGGAAGCAAACGCGGGGAATGTGCCACCTCCCGGATAGCCCCCGCTCTGTTTCCAACGGGCATAGTTTCCGATCATCTGTGCCAGAAAGCCATCCACATACAACAGCATGAAAATGGCTAAGGCTATGGGCAGCAAATATTTCCAGATTTTTCGTTTGTCTATAGAAAAAACCCCCTTTCAAATTTTTCAAAGTCAAGAACAGAAAGTCTCACTTTCCTACCACAAAAGCGCCGGAGTACTTCCTGCTGAAAATCAAAACATACGATGGTTCCTTTCCGGTTCTGTAGCTGCAGTGCGGTAAAAAAACGGTTAATCCGGGGGATGTCAAAGAAATACCCAAACAAGACCGGATTGCCTGCCTCGTCTATCGCATCATTTTCTATCGGCAGGCCGGCATCCTTTTCCCTCCACCCCTGCAAAAGTATCTGATTCAGCTCTTCCGTTTTTTCCAGGCTGCATAACAGCCGCAGTAAAGTCTCTCCGTGTCTGTCATTTGTAAAATAATAAAAATGTTCATAGTCTCCATCCAACAGAAAAAAACAGCGGCGTTTTCCGTCACTGTCAGAAAGAATTTGATAAAACGTATCCAGACCATCGCCAAACAACAAACCGGAGACCTCTGTCCTGGCATACTGGGCAGGAAAGCGCCTCTGGCACAAAATTAACTTTAAGAGCACCTGCGCCCTCTGTTCTGCCCGATAGTCCCATTTCATCCTGTAAGGCCCGCCATTGTAAATAAGAAAAATCCCCGATGAGGTAAGCAAAACCCCCGTCATCCGGGAACCCCGGATTTTCACGGTCTCCAGCCCCATCTCCTTAATTTCACGGGAACCATAAAAAGCAGACATCTCCATTACAGAAACAGGAGAGTCCGCCTGTGCAAAGATGGGAGGCTTTTCGTCCCGAAAGACCGCCACTCCCGCATTCAGCATAGCAATATAAATTTCTGCTGTCCGATGCAGCCGCAGGCGCCGGGACACCTCGCTCCTGATCCGGTTGGTGTCCGTGTTCCCGGTAAGATAAAAGGAGAACCGTTCCGGCCGTTCTGCCAGAAGAATCCCTTTTCCCCGCCGTCCCAGACGATATCCCCGAAGCCTGTCCCTATAGTATGTCTGCAAAAGTCCCACCTTCTTAAGCGACGTGATGACGCTTTCCTTGTAGCTGGCCCCACCGGGAAGGCGCCGGACAAGATCTGCCGGTATTTCCCCGCAGATGGCCGTCAGCTCCAGCAGCCGGTACGCCAGCGTCCCCTTCCTGGGAAAACCCTTTCTGCCATTCATTGGCTGCCATCTCCTTTCCCGATCTTTACCGAGGCGACTAAAGACCTCGGTAAAAACCATTGTCCAAAAATCGTTAAACATGCAGGATTTCCGGCAGATAACGAGATTCTCCGCATATAGGAAAAAAACAGAGGGAAAACAGTCAAAAATCCGATATGGATTTCCCTGTTTTTTTACGTTCCTGGAGCCACCCTGCAAACCGGTTTTGCTCCATAATGTACAGGTTCGTGCCGTCCTCATCCCCCAGCTCTGTCGTGTGGTATACGTCACAGAGCAGGCCGCTGTCGTCCTCCATCACATACAGGGCTATCATATCCAGGATTTGTTTCTGCTGCACATTATCGTAATCGAGCAGGCACCAGTCCGGGAGGTCACGGTCATATACATGGCAGATACATACCACACACTTTTTAAAATAGGGAAGCAGCTTTTTTTCCGAATATTGTTTCAGTATTGCCTGAAGCGGGTCGAGCAAAAAAAGATTGCTCCGTCGCATTCTTTTCTTGGGGAGAAGGCGCGGCATTACAACCTCCATGATACCGTCTCTGCAGTAAATTTTTATGCCCTGAACATCCCCGGCCCTGGCAAGGTATTCCGTCTTGCCAACTTCCGTAGAAGCGTAAATAAGGCTTCGCAGCCGGCAGGCAATCCTCTCGGCCCTGAGTCCTGCCTCTGTTGACACAGCCTCATAATTTTCCGGATATTGTTCAACATCCATCGAATCCATTACGCAGATGTCACGATTCAAGTGCAGCAATTCTTTCCGGATGTCTGCAATCCGGCGTGTAATGATTTTTCTATCCAATCACATCTCTCCTTCCATAGTTTTTCTGTAGTAGCTTACTTTTCCCGACTCATCCACGGTACAGAACCCGCTTATACCCGGAAAATCCAAAGCCTCAATCTGCCCCGGATCGTCCAGCAATACAATGTACCGTCCTCCGCTCTCTCCATTCCGGATTATAACATGGGTGACAAGCGCTTCCTGTCCGGCCCCGACATAGACGATCTCATACAATTCCCCATTGGAAAAAAACAGGATCTTCGCAGGGAATTCACTGGGCGAATGAAATTCCACCCGGTCAATAAAATCCAGCAAAACCCATACCGCCCACATCATGCCGCTGTCCGGATTTATAACTTCTCTTCCATAAAGAAAATATTCTCCTGACCTCGCTGGAACAATCCGTCCCTGCTTTTCCAGATGTGTAAGCAGTGTTTTTATCTTCTCCTCCCGTCCGGGAAAAAATCGGCAGAGCTGCTTCCCTGAAATACCCGGATACATGGATATCAGCCGCAATAGCTCCGCGGCTTCCTGACCATATAATTCCGCCCTGGTTTTTATTTTTACCACCTCTTTCTGAACATCTGTCTCTCCCGACAAACTTTTTTACGCTAAAATCAAGATCCAGACATGAAAAAAGCACCTTCAAAAAAGGCGCAATTTGCAACAGGCACAGATTTCAGCATATTCAGTTTAGCATATATTCATTTACAAGCAAAGAGCAAGACTGTGCCAATTTCATGCCATGCCAGGAATCGACTTCCCTCATATGCACGATAATTTGGTATTACTGGTAGCGTATCAACACATAATCATAATTTTTCTGCGTTTAAATATGCCGAATGCGTTTTTCCACAAAAATGCGTACAAATTTTCATTTCTCTTTCTAAATTGTAACATAAATCCCGGAAAACACACGCTTCACTCTATATTTTCCAGCAAAGCCAGCATCTCCAGCCATAGATCCACATCCTTGGTCGGCGCCGTCCACAAGCGTATCGACAGAACAATAACCGCCTGTTGACGAAGCCGGTAATAATGACGGGAAGATATACCCAAACGATCCAGGAGCTCTGTGTGGCTCAGTTGTTCCGGTGCAATATACGTTAAATAAATCACCTGGTAAAGACGTTCCCCATCATCTGGCTTCTTTTTCAGCACGGTAAGCGCTTCATTGACCCGATCCAGTAAAACCCTAGATTTCTGTATGCCCTCCATACGGGTTTTCAGCCTCTGGTTTCCCAGCGCCATTTCCATGTCCACCTGTTCCAGCAGCATATCAATCCCTTCAAAAGGCTTTTCTAATTCCTCCGCAATTACTTCAGGAAAATACTCCATCATCCATACAATGGTTCGATATTGCCGGAGAAGCACCAATGTATTATGATAATTTTTTCCTGCCTGTCTCTTCTCTGCCGAATAAAACTTTTCTGCGGCAGCTTTCGAGCTGATAAAGCCTCCACATTCTGTTAAAAATCCCATAAAAGCATCCGAGCGATCCAGAATCTCCCCTTCTTGTTTGTATAACTCTTTTTCATCTGATTTGTCCATATATAAGCTCCTCTCCCTTTTTCTTAGAACCTATAAATTAACACATACGATAACAACCGAATACGGATTAAAATGCTTCTGCAAATAAATACGCTAAATACATTCTTTCGCAAAATACGCACATCCATATTTCCTACCCGCACCTCTGAACATAAAAAGAGGACGGTTCCTTTTTAGCTAAGAAATCGTCCTCCATAAAGATTTTTATTAAATTCTCACTATCAGACCTGGAAGCTGATCCGTTTCAATCCCTACCAGATACCACTGATCGCCAAATTCAATCCGTGTCGGCACCCATTTTTTATCAAGTAATACTTCCATCCCAGTTCCGCAATGTAGCCCTCCATAGTAGTCTTTTAAATTGAATCGGATGTCCATTCTATTATTTTCCGGATTATACAGTAAAGCGCCTTGTTTCATCATCATTTTCCTCCATTCATTTTTACAGCTCAATATTCACTAGAAATTATTTCCATTTTTAGACTTTTTAACGCAAAAGACGGACAGATTTTGATGTGATCTCTCCCGTCCGTCTCTACTGTGACAGGACTGCTGCTTACAGAGTCCTTATATTGTAGATGTTAAAATCTCACCCCGCTTTCATTCCATCCCGACCGAAATACCATCGAATTTTCTGGTCTGAGGCTTTGGACAAAATCAGCGAAAACCCTGTATTTCTGCGGTCTTTCAAGTTTTGTCCTATTATAACACAAGGGTCTATCCTTCTCACGATTCCTGTTGCTTTCATAATAAAAATTCCTCCGTTTATCCATACTGGTATTTTGCGTGATACTAGTATCTGTAAACGAAGGAATTTTATACCTTATGATCCCAGAGAAATCACTCTCGTACAGACCCGTTTTGCCAGCTCCTTGTTGTGAGTAACCACCAAAAGTCCCAGCCCGCGCTCATCCACCTCTTTCAGCATCAAATTCCAAATCTGGGCCTGGGTGATCACGTCCAGCATGGTGCTCATCTCGTCCGCCAGCAAAAATTTGGTTCCCTGAAACAGCGATCTGGCCACACAGAATCGCTGCAGTTCGCCGCCGGAAAGCTCTCTGGGATACCGTTCCAGCCAATCCTTCTCGATTCCCAGCGCCGTCATAACTTCCTCCCGGTACATGCCGGATTCCTGCAGAACCTTTTTCATTTTCCACCTGGGATTGATCGCCTTCTCCGGGTGCTGGTAAATGAGCTGCACCGGGGAAACCTGCTTTTGGGGCAGCGGCTTTCCGTCCAGCAGAATCTCTCCCTCCGTCGGTTTCAGATAGCCGGCCAGCAGCCGGACCAAAGTGCTTTTTCCGCATCCGCTTGGGCCTGTCAGACCGACTCGCTCCCCCTCCTCCAGGCTAACGCTCCGATCCTTAAGGACCCAGGGCAGCCTCTCCCCGTACCGAAAGCTTACATGTCTCGCCTCAATCCGCATGAATACACCTCACATATCCCCCACGAAGCTCTCTCATGGGTATTTCCCTCTCACAGCCCTCCGTCTTATGGGGACATCTGGGGCCGAACAGACATCCCTTTGGGAGCGCCTTCGCATAAGGCTGAAATCCTGGAATCGGCCGAAAACCATTCTGAGGAAGCGCCTCCCACAGCGCTTTCGAGTAGGGATGGCGGAGCGCCTCTTTTCCTTCCAAAAAATCAGAAGCCCTCGCCACCTCCACGGTGGTTCCCGCATAAAACACAGCAATCCGGTCTGCCACATGGAACGCCAAGTCAATGTCGTGGGTGATGAGAACGACTGCCTTTCCCTCGTCCGCAAGTTCCCGAAAGACGTTCAGAGCCTCCACCGCCATCTCCAGATCCAGCCCAGGCGTCGGCTCGTCGGCCAGGATCACCTCCGCGCCGCTTAAGACTGCCGTGGAGACCAGCACTCTTCGGGCCATCCCCCCGGAAAGCTGAAACGGATACAGCTTTTCCACCTGTTCCTCCAGACGGAACCGTTTAAAAATCTCTTTCTGGGCCCTGCGGCTGCCCTCATCCTTCCTTCCGCCCCTCACCTGGCTTCCCACCCGCATCAACGGGTCCAGGAAGGACACCGACTGCGGGACCAGCGCAAGCTCCTTTCCCCGCAGGATTTCCTTACGCCTCTGGGTTAAGAGCTCTCCCCGGTAACAGATCTCTCCCCGAATCTTCGCATTCCCCGGCAAAAGTCCCATGACCGCGTGGGCCAGGAGGCTTTTCCCGGAACCGCTGGAGCCTGCCACCGCCACGATCTCCCCCGACCTCACATCCAGATTCAGGTTTGAAATCACCGAAAGGTCGTACTGCTCCAGCCCTCTATCGTACATGTGAAAGGATACAGAAAGATCCTTCACAGTCAAAACTGCCTTGTTCTCCATACTGCCCTCCTACTCGTGGACACTGTAAGGGTCCAGAAGCTTTTTCAGATTCTCCCCCAGACGGTCAAACAGAAGCACAAGGATCACCAGCATAAGTCCCGGGAAAAAGGCCAGCCACCATTTCCCAACAGAAATATATTTCATGGCCTCCGAGAGAATGATCCCGATTGCCGGCTGTTCTGGCGGCAGTCCGAAGCCCAGGAATGTCAAGCTGGATTCGTGCATGATCGCGTGGGGAAACAGGAGGATCAGGCCAATGAGGAACTGCGGAACCATGTGCGGCAGGATATGGTGAACGGTGATCCATCTGCCGGAATGTCCCAACTTTCTGGACACCGCAATATACTGCTGGGATCGGATCTGAAGCACCTCGCTCCGGATGATACGGGCCAGTCCTGTCCAGTGGGTGACCGCCACTCCGATCAGCACTCCCTTAAGCCCCTTTCCGCAGGCAAAGGAGATCAGAATCAGCAGTACCGTGTGGGGAATCCCCATCACCAGGTCGATGAGCCAGTTCATCAAATGGTCCAGCCAGGAAATGCCCGCCGCCGCCGCAATCCCCACGATCAGGGCGATCACCGCACTGACACCGGAGGCCACGGTTCCCACCACGATACTGACCGACAGACCCTTGACGGTCCGAATCAGCATATCCCGCCCCAGCATATCTGTGCCGAAGGGATGTGCCAGGGAGGGCGCCAGCCCCTTGGCAGAAAAGTCCGCCGCAACCTGCCCGCCGCCAATCAGCACTCCGGCCAGCCAGACTCCGGCTAAAGCTGCAAAAAGAATCCCTGTCCATACCGCAAGCCTCGCCCGCCGATTCAGAAAAAAACGTTCTTTTCCGATTCCCGAAATGCGCCTTTCACTTGCCGCAAGATTCATTTCGATCTCCCCTCCCTGATCTGTGGATCCACGATCCGATAAATGATGTCCGCCAACAGATTCCCCACAAACACAAACAAGGCGCTGAACAGAGTGATTCCCAAAAGCAGCGGCACGTCGGAACCCATCCCGGCGGCCGCGGCCGCCGCCCCGAGGCCCGGATAAGAAAATACGGTTTCTGCCAGGACGGAACCGCCGAAAAGCTCGCTGAAAGAGCCAAACTGCATGGTCACAGCGGGGAGCAAAATATTCCGCAGGCCGTGACGTTTTAAGATGCTCCATCCTGATTCCCCCCTGGCCTTCGCGAACAGCACATAGTCGCTCTCCAGCACATCCACCAGCTTTTCCCTGGTGTGCAGGGCCACGCCGGCAAAGGAGAGAAAGCTCAGGGTAAATGCCGGCAGGATCAGGTGGTGAATCCTCTGCCAGATGGTGACCTCTGCCGCCGGAACTCCCATGGGCACACTCATGCTCATGGGAAACCACCCCAGTGTGACGGAGAAAAACATCAGAAACACAATCCCGATCCAGAAGGTGGGGATGGAACACATGGTCAGACAGAGCTTTTTCAGTATCTTGTCCGGCCATCTCCCGCTGAACGCTCCCATCAGGCACCCGAGGGCAAAGCCCAGAATGCCGGAAAGCAGCCATGCCGTGATCATCAATGCCAGGGAGGTGGCAAACTTCTCGCCTATGATCTCTATAACCGGTCTCCGATAGAGCAGAGAAACTCCGAAATCTCCCCTCAGGATCGAACTTCCCCAGGCGAAAAACCGCTCCAAGGGCGGATCGTTTAGGCCCCAATATTCTGCGATCTTTTCTCTCTGTTCCATGCTGACATTGGGGACAGCCCCCACATACTGCTGCACCGGATCCACCGGTGAAAAACTTACCAGGACAAAACTGATGATGCTGACGGCGAGCAAAAGTGTCACCATCCGCAAAAAATAGGTTCCTGCAGCTTTCAGATAATAGCTTCTTTTCATAGGACTATCCTCATGTTTTGCAGAGCCTATTTCCAGGACCACTCTGCCAGATTTGCAATTAACGGCCATGCCTGTCCATGGGCGTGGATTCTCTGTTTTCCGATGTCCAGATCATCCCTCATATAATATAGGTGCGTCATATTCACATAGAAGGCCCAGGGCGCCTCCCCCCGCATGGAGGTGCCGGTCTCACCGTCCCACTGAGCTTTCTGCCACCATCCGATGGAATCCTCCAGGGACAGAGAGGTCATCGCCTTATCCAAGTATTCGTCTGTCTTCCCACTGGTATAAAACTCCGGGTTATAGAAATCCGTCTTTCCCGCATTGCTGCTGTGGAACAGCATGTAAGAGGTCATCGGACTGTCGGATCCCCAGCCCATGATCATCGGCTCGGAGAACATCCGCTTTACGGTGTCGTCCGCGCCGACTCCTTCCACGGTGATCTCCATCCCCAATTTTTCCCTGGCCTGATTCGCCACCGACATGGCTACCGCCTGGCGCATGGAATCCCCCGCAAAATACATCAGGTTGAAGGCCAGCCTTGCCCCATCCTTCTCCCGAATTCCGTCGCCGTCCTGGTCCAGCCAGCCGGCCTCCTCCAGAAGTCCGGCCGCATACTCTGCATCCGTCTCAATGACATCCTCCGGATTCCACCAGGGCATCCCGTCACACTCAGAGTAGGCCGGCTCCGCAAAGCCGTTTAACGCCTCGTCGATCACCTGCTGCCGGTCAATGCCATAGCAGAGAGCCTTGCGCACATTGACATCGCAGGTAATGTTGTTGCCGATCGGATAGCCGTCCTCCGTCACCTTCCCCTCGTCGGGAACCGTCGGCAGGGTAATGCCCCTGTTGTCCACGGAAGTGACTCGTTCCACATGCATCCCTTCGATCTCGACCGTCGCCAGCGTCGCGGAGGTCAAGGCGATGTCCACCTCCCCCGCCTGGGCCGCCGCCAGCCTGGCATCCTCGTCCTGCACCAAAACCACCGCACGCTTAATCTGTGGCTGCGCTCCGTAATAGTCCTCGTTTGCCTCCAGGATAAATTGCTGCCCCTTGTCCCACTGCACCATTTTGTAAGGGCCGGAGCCGATGATCTGGTCGGCGGACAGGCCAAAGCGGTCACTGTACGCCCGCTCCGGGACAATCCCGATCTGCGCAGCCGTATAGAGAAAGGTCACGCAGGGCTTCGTCAGCTTAAATTCTACAGTGACGTCATCGGCCGCCCTGCAGCTTGCCAGCATGGTCAGATCCAGGTAAGTTGCCTTCTCCTTTGCGGTCTGAAAGGTAAACACCACGTCCGACGCCCGAAGCGGATCGCCATTGGTAAAGGTTACATCGTCACGGATCCGAAAGGTCCAGGTCAGCGCATCCCCACTGACGCCGTACTCTGTTGCCAAGTCCTTTTCAAGCTGGTTGTCGCCGTTCACCCTCACCAGGCTGGAATACAGCGGAGAACCCGTATAGCCAAAGCCCGTACAGGGATCAAAGGAATCTCCCTCGCCGGAAAACCCTATGACTACCTCTGTCTTCACCGCAGAGGAAGACTCCGCAGCCGGCTCCCCCTGCGTCTTTGCCGCCTCTGTTCCGGAATCTCTCCCGCCGCAGCCGGCCAGTAAACATGCCGCGCATACAAGTGCGGCCAAAATTCTTATCCGTTTTCGCATTGCTCTGCACTCCTCTCGCATAATGTCCCCATTATACCCAAAGAGTTTTTTGTCTACAAGCCTCCCAGGGGGTTATTTTTTGTAAGCAATGTCCATTTCCATTATTTGTATCAACAAAAAAGCCTCGCTTCCAGAAGTGCTCTGGTGTACCTCTCCTTCGGAGCCTCCCGAATCTCCTGCGGCGTCCCCGTCTCCACGCACGCTCCGTCCTTCATAATCAAAAGCCTGTCGCAAAGCTCCATAGCCAGCACCAGGTCATGGGACACAAAAAGAACCGTCAGCCCCAACTCCTTCTGCAGCCCTTTCAATAACTGAACAATCTGAGCCCCGGTCGACACATCGAGGGCGCTGGTGATCTCATCACAGAGCAGCACCTTCGGCTTTGCCGCCAATGCCCTCGCGATCGCCATTCGCTGGCACTGACCTCCGCTCAACTGCCCCGGATAGCGCTCCGCGAGCTCCGGCAAAAGTCCCACCATGCGGATGAGCCGCTCCCGCTCCCCGCAAAGCTCCGGCCCCTTCATGTTGCAAAGCCGTTTTAAGACTTCATCGAGCGCCGATTGTATTCTCTTTCTTGGATTGAAGGAGCGGACGGCGTCCTGAAACACCATCTGCACGTCCTGACAGATGTCCTCTGTCCGTTTTCCGGTGACTTCATCTCCCCCGATGAAGATCTCACCCTCATCTGCCTGCTCCAGGCAGGCAATCTGCCTGAGCAGCGTACTTTTCCCGCTCCCGCTCTCCCCCACGATTCCCAGCGTCTCGCCGGAGGCGGCAGAAACGCTCAAGCCCTTAAGGGCCCGGATTCTTCTTCCCTTTCTCACATAAGTCTTTTCCAGGTTCCGGATTTCAACCATGTTCTCTCTCCCATCCCTCTCCATAAGCAGCCGCTGCCGCCACCAAACGTTTCGTGTAGGGATGCTCCGGTTCCCCAAGCACCTGTTCTGTCTCTTTACACTCCACCAGTTCTCCCTGATACACGATCCCCAGCCTCCCGGCCATCTTGGCGGCCACACCGAGGTCGTGGGTCACCAGAAGCATCGCCGTCCCCGTCAGCTTTTGCATATGCAAAAGTCCCTCGAGTACTTCTTTCCTGGTAATGACGTCCAAAGCGCTGGTCGGCTCGTCCGCCAGCAGCAGCCGGGGCTTTAACAGGAGTGCGGCTGCAATGGCAATCCGCTGATTCATCCCGCCGCTCATCTCATAGGGGCAGGAATCCAGGATTCTCTCTCCCTCGGAAAACCCCAGGCTCTTAAGGCATTCCCTGATCTCGCCAAAGGACTCTCTGCCCCGAAAATTCCCTTGGCCTTTTAACAGCTCCGCGAACTGCTTCCGGTAGCTGCGGATGGGATTGAAAGCCGCCCCGGAATCCTGAAAAATCATGGTGATCTCCCGTCCCCAAAGCCTGCTTCTCTCTCTCCTTCCCATACGCGAAAGATCCCTTCCGGCATAGAACATTGTTCCGCCTGTCAGCCGAATTCCCGTTCCCGGAAGCCCCTGGATTCCCTGGAGCAGGGTGGTCTTTCCGCTTCCGCTCTCCCCCGCCAACACCAAGATTTCGCCCCTCTTTACCTCAAAACTTACCTGTTTGATTACCGGCTCTTCATAGGAGAGACATACCTGGTCCAATTGCAGGATCGCGTCGTCCCTCATGCTCTCCTCCTTCCTACTCTCTTCCTCCCGGCGTACCGCTCCCGCCGCCCGGACAAACGGAAACGCCTGCCAGAGGCGCCCCCTGACGGCGCTCCCGGTTCGGCCAGATCCCTTGCCGCATCCCCCAGACAATTAAAGATCACCACCGTCGCTACCACAGCCGCCGCCGGAGCAAGCGAGACCCAGGGGGCAAGCTGCATATAGCTCCTCCCCTCACTGATCATGGAGCCCCACTCTGCCTGAGGAGGAATCACACCGATTCCCAGGAAGGAAAGCCCCGCGATCCCCATCATCGTGCTCCCGATCTGAGTCGCCGCCGTCACAGACAGAGGGCCGGCCACATTGGGAAAAATATGCCTGAAAAGCAGATTGAGTCCCCCGCATCCGGAAAACCTGGCTGCCGCCACATAAGTCTCCTTCTTTGTCTGTAAGGTCAGACTCCTGGCCAGCCTGGCATAGACCGTCCAGCTTGTGATCCCAAGAGCCAGAAGCGCATTTTTCAGGCCGCCGCCGAGAAGCCCGGCCACGGCGATTGCCAGCACCATCTGGGGAAACGCCAACAGAATATCCGCCAGCCGCATCAGAATCTCGTCCAGTAATCCCTCGTAATACCCACAGAGCATTCCCAAAAAAGTCCCCACGACAAAGGATACTGCCACCAGGCCGATGGCTCCAAAGACGGACGCCGGCGCCCCCGCGAGCACCCTGGAGAGCACGCATCTTCCATATTCATCCGTCCCCAGAGGGAATTCCTCGGAGGGAGCCTGCTTCATGGCCTGCACGTGAGTTTTCTCCGGGTCATTGGGCGCCAAGGCCGGGGCCAGGGCCGCCGTCAGCAGCAAAAGGACCGCCAGCGCCAGGAAGAAATAGAACCGACGGGAACTCTTCCCATGAAAAAAAGAGCACTTTCTCATGATGTCTCCTCCCCCTGATCCCAGATCCTCGGATCCAGCTTATGGTAGAGAAGATCGGTGACCAGGTTCACCGTCACAAAGAGCAGGGCCATCACAAGCACAAGCCCCTGTACCACCGGATAATCCTTGGCCGTGATCGCATCCATCATCAGCTTCCCGATTCCCGGCCAGAGAAAAATGCTCTCCACCACCACGCTCCCGGCCATGAGGGTGCCCCCCGCCATGCCCACCACCGTAATGATGGAAATCAGGGAATTGCGGAGTACATTTCGGACCAGCACCGTGGACTCCTTAACCCCTCTGGACCTGGCCCCTGCCACATAAGGTTTGTGGAGCTGCTCCAGGACTGCCGCCCGAACCTGCCTGGTAAACTGGCTGAACAGGGGAATCGCCAAAGTGAGGACTGGCAGAAATAAGCCCTTTGCCGACCCGTTGGCAAGGATGGGAAAAAACTTCGTTTTCAAACACAAAAAATACATGAGGAGTACGGCAATGAGAAAATTCGGCAGCGAATTTCCCAGGAATGTCAAAAAACTGATGAGCTTATCTGCCACTCCATCCCGCCTCACAGCCGAATACATCCCCAGCGGAACGGACAGAAGGAGCGCCGCCAAAAGGCTGACAAGGGACAGGAGCAAGGTGTTTTTTAAGCTTTTTGCCAGCTTCTCCGCCACAGGCAGACCATCATGCAGGGATTCCCCGAAATCCCCGCGGACCACCTTTCCAAGCCAGCTCCCGTACTGCAAAAGGAGGGGACGGTCGAGTCCCATGTCCTCTCTGGCCTGCTCCAAAACTTCCTCGGTAATTGCCACTCCCCCTGCCGTCAGTTTCCTCTGGGCCGGATCCCCCGGCGATACGTACATCAATAAAAATACGAGAAAGGTGACTCCAATCAAAATCAAAAACAGTTGAAAAAGCCGCCTTCCGATATAACGCTTCACATTCATAGCTTATTGTTTATCGGAATCCGCATCAATTCCATAAAAATCATAGGGCAGATGTTCCGCAAACCCTGTCACACCCGGCAAGGTAACGGTCACCTTATTGAAGAGCCCCACGTAACCGAACGCATGATCGTCAATGGCCCTCTGCACGATCTGATTGGCAAGCTCCGCCCGCTTTTGTGGCTCAATCTCATACTTTAACTGGTCAATTAACTTCTCGCACTCCGGATCGTCAAACCCGCCCACATCGAAATAAGCCCCGTCCCGGAGGGTGCTGTCGATAAAGTAATAGGGATCTCCCGCCTTATCTGCGATCATGCAGTAAAGGGCCAAATCAAAATCTCCCGTGGCAATATAGGTGGCGTCCGGGTCCTCCTCGCAGGTCAGATGGGAATTGATTCCCACCTCCTTTAGCTGCTCCTGAATGAGGATCGCCAGAGAATCCAGAGAACGGGACGCATAATAGGCGATATTCAGGTCCAGTTCCTTCCCGTCCTTCTCATAAAACCCATTTCCGTTCAGGGCATATCCGGCCCCCTCCAGGGAAGCCTTCGCCTTCTCCAAGTCGACTGCCGGAACCGTCACCTTCCCGTAGGCGCTGCTCTCCGCAAAAGGCCCCTTCGCCGCAGTGACCGTCCCCTGCAGAAACGAGGCAATGGCCTCTTTATCCACGGTGAGGGTGACGGCCTGGCGCACGCCGGCCTCCAATCGCTCCTCATTCAGAATATAAAACTGCAGTCTGGAGGCCGGAAGCACCGTGAGGTTGTAATTGTCAGGATCCGCCACGTAAATCTCCATGGCCGAAGCCGTGACAAAATCGTAGCAGTCGATCTCCCCGCTCTGCAAGGCCATCTGCTTGGTGTCGTCCTCCGGCATGTAATAGAACACCGCACCGTCCAGCTTTGCATTTCCGTTCCAGTAATTCTCATTCCTACTTACCTTCACGGTTCCCTTGGGCTCAAACTCCGAGACCACGAAAGGGCCGGTACAGACCGGATTGTTGTCGATATCCCCGGAATCATCCAAATCCATAATTGCAAGCTCCGGGCTTGCCAGGTCGTTCATCATGGTCGGATAGACCTCCGGCGTGGTGATCGTCAGCGTCCTCTCATCCACGGCCTCCATCTCATACTCGCCGAGCCAGGCAAAGCGTTCATTCTTCTCGGCCGCTCGTTCGAGATTGCGGACCACCATGTCGGCAGTCAGCGCCTTCCCGTTGGAAAAGGCCGCTTCCTTTTTTAATGTGATTGTCCAGGTCGTGCCTTCGCTCTCCGCCTTCTCCGCCAGCCAGGGCTCCACCTCATAATTGCCGTTGAGCTTAAAAAGCTCCTCCGTCACGCCGTAGACGTTGGTATACCAGCCATTGTAATCCAGGTGGGCATCCATGGAGGCGATGTTAAAGCTTACGCCCGCGTTTAAAATCTTCTCCCCGCCGGGGCCGCCTGCCTCAGCGGATATCCCGCCGTCCGTTTCCTGTCCGGAAGCCTCCGCATCCGTCTCCTTCTTGTCCGTCTCCCCCTGCCCGCTCTTTGTTCCGCAGGCGGCAAGCAAAACCGTCAACACCGCCAACAGCCATGCGGCGGCCCTTTTCCTTCCTCTTTTCAACGGATTTCTTCCTCCTATCATCAGAGCCTCGCCCCATAAATTTTCCCTAACTATTTATTTCACAGCCCTCACCATGAACATGGGCGTGGAGGCGTAATTGATCTTTTCCACCTCGCTCCAGACCCGTGACCAGATCTTACAGTCTGTCCGGATACTTCTGGCGCCAATCTGCTTAAGGGTCCGGATATCCCACTCCGGCCTCTTCACCGGGCTTAAAGGAATCTGCCTGGCGATCTCCTCCATGGCGGCCACGTCCGTGCAGACATAATGGTCCTCCACCCCCCGCGCCTCGGCCCGCCTTCTGTCCGCCTCATACTCCCTCCGCTTTCCCGCGTCAAAAAGATGGGCATACCAGTTGGCATCAAAATTCAGAAGGATCCCGTCAGTCTTCAGCACCCGCATCCACTCCGCATACGCCCTGTCCGGTTCCTCCAAATCCCAGGTCAAATTTCTGGAAACCACCACGTCAAAGCTCTCGTCCGCAAACTCCAGCCTCTGAACATCCATCTGTCTCCAGTTGATCCGCTCCGCATAATCCCCGGCATTTTCCCTGGCCTTGCAGAGCATCTCTTCGGTGCAGTCCACCGCCGTCACCTGATAGCCCGCCCTCGCCAGAATGATGGCAAAAAATCCGGGGCCGGTCCCCATGTCTAAAACCTTGATCTCAGAAGGCTCCCTTTTCGGAAATCCTTCCTTAAGAACCGCCAGCCATTTCTCCTTCTGTGCTCCCGCCAGCTCTTCCCGGTTTGTCTGCGAATACCCCTCCGCCCGGTTCGTCCAATACGCCTGTATCTTTCCCAGCATTTTCCCCATCGTCTGTTCACCATCCCTGTTTTTTAAGTTTCCTGTTACAAAGTTTCCTACACAGCAAAAAATCCCCCCGGAGGGCCTGTTTACACGGACAATCCATCGGATTCTCTGCACGGAAAAAGTATAGCATGCACAGAAAATGCCCACAAGCCCCCCATGGGGATATTATTTTTTGCTTTCACAGACGAGAACCAGCTTTTATCTCACCACTGTGACATAAGCCGTAATCTTACTGCCGCTCTCGTTTCTCACATATGCCTTGTGATTTCCGCTTTCCAAAATAGTGAATGTGTGACTATAGGAGCCCGTCCCGGAAACGCCCCGCAGATAGCCGTTGGGCTGGTCCAAGCCGATCCCCGTGGCGGCACCCGCCGGATCCGGATTCACCGAGATCGTCACCTTGCTCCCCTTCGCCGCATAGAAAGCCCCCGTCCTGCTCAGAGTGTTGGCGGAGATGGTCCAGGCATAATTACCTCCTCCTCTCGCATTGAGATTATCGCCTGTGTCCACGATGGTCAGGCTCTCGTCGGGAAGCCACTCCGTCTCCTCCGACACCACCGGTTCAGGGCCCGGCTCCTCATACTCCATCTTCTCCGTCGCGGCATATACGACGCCGTACAGAGCCTCCACTCCCTTACCTGCCGCCAGTGCGGTCCCCGCCAGGGTCAGCAAAAAACATACGGCAAGCAGTACCAATGCTGCTTTTCCCAGTTCTTTTTTCGGATTGTGTCTTTTCATTTTCCTAATCCTCTCCTCCAATTCTTCTTTGCTTGTCCTAAGTCCCATCCCCATATGAAAGCCGGTTCCGGTCTCCGGCACATTGTCAATCACTGCTCCAAAATATTGCTTCCAATTCCCTCGGCTTCCCGCACCATAACAAAGGTGCAGATCACAGTGGATATCGCCCCACGTATCCACCTCCTCAAACAGCTTTTTTGTCAGCGGGTTAAACCACTGGAGCCAGCTAATCCAGATACATAAGCTTTTAAGAAGCAGGTCCCCCTGCCTGTAATGCCTGAGCTCATGCTCCAAAATAACCCGCAGCTCATACTCCCCATAAGACTTTTCAGGGAGAAAAATGCGGCTCCTGAAAACACCAATAATAAAGGGACCCGGAACCTCTTTTGACAGATATACCGGGAGCCTCCTATAGAGCCCCACACATTTTCCCACAAAATCGGCCTGCTCCTGGATCTCCCGTTCCGCCGCTCTGCTACTTTTCAGCAATACCCTAAGCTCTTTTTTCTCACTCTTGTACCGTGCAAGCCTCCACAGAAATCCCACTGTCCAAACGGCAGCCAAAAGCCTCGACGCCAGCAGAAGGAACGGCGTCCTCCAGCCAAGGGGCCCTGTATCACAATCACTAAAGGTTCCTGCCTGATAGGCCAGAAAGAAAAATAAAACAGGAAACAGATAAAACACAAATACAAGGATCAAACCACCGCGGATCCCATAAATTTTCCCCTGTTTTTCCAGAACTGAGCTTCCAAGCTTCCACAGTCCAAAAGCCATGCTGCCCGTCAACGTAGTCAAAAAAATCATAAGACATACATTAATCAAGTTCATCGAGATATCTCCTGAGTTCTTCTTTTTCTTCTTTTTTCAGTCCGCTTCCCAGCGCCATAATCGCATAGGACGTCCTGCTCTGTCTCCAAAAATCCGCCCAGTGCTTCGCCTGACCCTTTACATAGCTATCCTTATCAATCAAAGGTATATAAATCCTGTCGTCATTCTCCGTCCGCTCAATCCTCACATACCCTTTCTCCGCCAAATGCCCGATATGTCCGTAAATGATCTGGCCATAGAGTTTTTCCTCACGTCCCTCGTTCACCCGCTTCCGCACGGTCTTCGTTGTCGCTGTTCCCCCTTCCTCCGTGATCTCCCAGACAGCCCTCATAATCTCCTGCTCAGAGGGCGTCATATCCTTATCCTTTCTTTTCATCTCATGCCTCCTGACTCTCTTTTTTCCAGCATATCAAACTGTTTTCTAAAAATCAAGCGCTTTCCTGTCCTTTATTCTCTGGAGGTAAAAGCTTTCCGTGATCGATTTCCACTACTGTGTCACACAGTACAGAGACATCTTCTCTGTTGTGGCTTGCCAAAAGAATCGTCTTCCCTTCCTTTTTTAGTTCCAGAAAAAGCCGCCTCATATCCTCCACCCCCTGATTATCCAAGCCGTTCATCGGCTCGTCCAGAATCAGGAGAGACGGATCCTCCATGATTGCCTGGGCGATTCCCAGCCTCTGGCGCATTCCAAGAGAATATTTGCCCACATGCTTCCTGCTTCTCGGATCCAAGCCTACTTTTCTGATCACCTGATAAATGTCCTTCCTTCCAATCTTCTTTTGGATCGCCGCTAAAAAGCTCAAATTCTGGTATCCCGTATAACTTGGCAGAAAGCCGGGATTTTCAATGATCACGCCCAGATCTGACGGCATTTCCACGTCCTTTCCGATTCGCTTTCCGTCCACAAGAATCTCTCCTCCGTCTGCTTTCAGGAATCCACAGATACATTTAAAAAGCACTGTCTTTCCGCTTCCGTTTCTTCCAATGAGACCATGAATCTTTCCGGCTTCAAAGTCCATAGAAAAATCGTCCAGCGCCGTATACTCTTTAAACCGTTTCTTTAGATGATGAATTTCAATCTTATTTTCCATAACGTCTCCTTATATGCCGGATACCGGGTCAATATCTTTTCTCCGTATCCCGATATATCCCAAAACCATTAAAATTAAGAGCAGTGCCGCCAGCGTCGTATAAATATAGGTTGGAGAAGGAAAATCTCCATAACCGTCCCAGTTATACATACTGATATTCATCCATGCAGGCGGAGAGAGGTAATACCCGATCCGAAAATCTGCCAGTCTTACGATCAGATAAGGGCTGAGTCCCATAACAATACTAAAAAGCGGTCCCGTTCCCCGTTTCAGCCATAGATTACAGACATAATTAATCATTCCGACCAATACCGTGTTCAGCCATACTGCCAAGAGTACACAGCCTGCGGCCTGAAGAGGTGTATACTGCACCATAACCGAATAATTCAGGCTGTTAATCCCAAGCGTGGAAGCCGCGCTGCTCTGCGCAAGCGCTCCCAGAATCTGTCCCCACCCACTTGTCCAGGAAACATCCGGAAACAAAAGAAAATTTGGTAAAAGGAACAGCATAACTGCGTAAAACAAAGAAAGCAGCCAAATATACAGCATATTCCCCCAGAACCAGTTTTTTCTCCCCGCCCGCACAAGCTGCCAGATGGTCGTCTCATTCATAAATGGGGCGTCACAAAAAAGAAGAGTCGCTCCGATAATAATAAAAAGCTGCCCCATGGCATCCGGAATCAAAAGCGGAAAAATCCACGGCGACGCTTTGACTCCCATCATGGCAGAAAAACTTTTTACTTTGGCCATATAATAGCCAATGGAGAGAAAAAACCAGAGAAAGGACAGATAAAGCCTTGGATTCGCAAATATCTTTCGGAATCCGCAGGCACAGATGTGAAACCTTTTTAACATGTTACCCATGGGATTCCCTCCTTATCATCCAGTAAAATACCAATCCCAGCAGGATATCCAGTCCTCCAAAATATCCCAGGATCCCCAAAAGAGAACGGGTTGGCTCCCCGATCGTCATCCGTATGACGCCCCCGTTTGTCATAATCCAGTACCATCGAAAAATCCCCGGCAGATACGCCACATCACAGAAAGTGATCCATCCATAGTAGAAAAGAACCGGCGTTGATAAAAGCACAAACACGTTTCCCACCTTTGCGGAAACCGTCAGTGCAAAAACCGCCATAAACCCATAGCCTGCGGCTTCCGTCATAAAAACATGGATAAAATACAGCAATGGCTTTCCATTCAGGATATACATCTGATCCGGATTGACGCTTCCATTTTCATAGATATAGCGGAGTCCTTCCAGACTCTCCTTAGAAACCAAGGGATAAAAACATTTGAGAACACCCAAAAACAGAGCATATCCCAAAAAAAACGGCTGCAAACGTGCCCGTCGCCGCAGTCAGTATCTTGGAAAAACAATAACTTCCGCAGCCAATCCGTCCTCTGATCCCATGGATATAATTGTTCTCACAGTCTTCCCGGTAGCTCAGCCCGAAGGGAAGCACCGCCAAAACCAACATCGCCATCAGAAACGCACCGACGCCATGTCTCGCCTCCACCAAATAATATATATCCTTTGCAATTCCAAATTCTCCCAGCACCGACAAAAAACAAAGCAGCATCACGGCTGTCACCGTAAAGTAAAAATTTTTCGACACAAACAGCCGCTTCATATCCGAACAAACCATACGGCCAGTTTTCAAAGCCTTTCCTCCTATGAAACAATCTCTTTTCCGTCCAGCGCATTGATATAAATATGCTGCCGCCTCCCGCCTTCTGTGAAGGTAAATTCCCATACGGGAATCAGGTCATACGTCCGTTCTTCCGATGAAACCGGATACGGAAAATAGATCAGCTGCATTCCGTCGATCGTAGTATCCGCCGAAATCGTAAGTTCAAACTTTTTCACCAGAGAGGCAAAAACAGCATCCAATGGACAGAGGCTTTTTTCTTCCTTCCCCGTTATTACATAATTCTGCACGATACAAGCGTCTTCCAGGCCGTTTTCCGTATATCCCATCAAAATTTCCCCATCAGGGATATAAACTTCATCCTGTCTTGTAAAAGCATCCCCAAGCAGCGGAAGCCCGTTCACATACTGGGTAATGTCAAGCCAGTAACAGTCATTAAAATCTTCAACTGTGTTCCGTTCCAAACCAACCCCCCCGCTTTTTCCCGTACCTGCCTCGGGATCCGAATTTCTTCTTTGATATTCTTCAAAAATCAACTCTCTGGGCACAGAATAGATCCGGTCCACGCGTACCTCTTCCAAACCCACTTTGTCTGTCAGCCACGCCTCCGCCTGTGCGGCGATCTCTTCTCTGGATGCAAAGGAAAACTCACCCACAAACTCGTCCTCCTTTACCCTCTGCCTGTTCAGTGGGAAGTAGGCTTCCTGCTCCCACCAATTATAAGTATAATAATAGACTCCCTGTTCAATTAAAATATCTCTGGTGCCATCTGTGTAATCACGGGTTCCCGCCCCATAATAATGTTCCCACTCTTCCTCACGAATGTCCGGAAACAGCTCCGGCGCCAAAAGATCAGCATCAAAATTTTCTAATTTCACGTGGCAAAGCTCCGCTTTCCCCTGCCAATCCTCCGGCAGGACCACGTCTGCCTCCAGCTTCGCCGTTTCCGTCAACGCATAAAAAACAGGATCGCCGTTTTTCATTGTCTCAAACGACATGGATTCTGTCCCTGTCTCATCCTCGCTTTTCTGCGTCATGTTTTTCTCTTCCCCTGCGGTTTCCTGCAATTTATTGTTTTGTTCGCCACAGCCAACCAAAAATAGCATGCATGTCAGAAGTAACAGCCCTTTTCTTTTCATAGACAATTTCCTCCACAGTAAAATGGATGCCGCGAGTATCGCATCCATCTCCTTCTGTTCTTCCTGCACTCGCATCAGGAATGCCTTTTTGTTACAAAACGGCTCCGTTTATGATTTCATAGTATCATATTTCCAAAAACTATGAAATATATTTTCTTTGCATATTTTTCTTTTCATTATTTTATTTGCGTATTGTATTTTATGCTCCGATAAGCCATATTTCTGCAAAAAGATCCCGGTTTCCTAAACCCATGGTTACCTATCCTCCTGACGGCACATCCTATAATAAAAACAATTTCATTCCGGAAATTCGGCCAATTGGCCATTTTCCCGGAATGAATGCTTTACAAATGTTTTGCCGTTGATTATAATTTACAGAGACTTTTATCTGGAGCAAATTCATCTGCGCGAAAACAATGGTTTCATCAAGGTCATCACCGGTGTCCGGCGATGCGGCAAGTCCTATCTGCTTTTCCGATTGTTCAAGAATGAACTGCTTGAGCGCGGCATAGCGAACGGCCATATTATCGCCATCGCCTTAGAAAATATTGAAAACAGGGACCTAAGAGAACCTCTCACCCTCTACCGCCATATAAAGAATCAGATCCTGGATGATGACCTTTATTACATCCTGCTTGACGAGAGCCAGTTTGTACCAGACTTTGCCGAAGTCTTAAACTCTCTGCTCCAAATGGAACAGGTCGACGTGTATGCCACTGGAAGCAATTCCAAGTTTCTGTCTTCCGATATCCTCATGGAATTTCGCGGCAGGGGAGATGAAATCCGCATTTATCAGATCGGAAGAGCACACGT
>CAJUOF010000281.1 GCA_910587905.1 uncultured Lachnospiraceae bacterium | reverse complement strand
TCCTCCGAGATTCCGGAGCTTATGGGGATGGCGGACTGCATGTATGTCATGTGTAAGGGCCGCATTACCGGAAGGCTGGAGAGGGAAGAGTTTTCCCAGGAGCTCACCATGAAATACGCGATCGGAGGTGCAAAGGCATGAGAAGAGGGCACATCAGCTTAAGCAAGTATATGAGCATCATTATTTTGGCAGTCATGATGTTGATCAGTGCGGTTTTGGACAGCTCTTTTCTGACGGGACAAAACCTGGTCAACATCCTTAGGCAGATCAGCATCGTCACGATCCTGGCCTTCGGAGAGACCATGCTGATCATCGGCGGTCAGCTTGATTTGTCGGTGGGGACCAATGCGGCTATGTCCGGAACCTTTGCCTGTATCGTCTTTATCGCGACGGGCTCCCTGCCGGTGGCGGTACTGACCGGCATGGCGCTGGGGGCGGTGGTGGGAACGGTAAACGGCTTTGTGGTGACGAAGTTTGACGCGCCGCCTTTTATTGTAACCCTGGCCATGCAGCAGATCACGACGGGGATTATCTTCCTGTATACGGACGGCCAGAATGTTTATAAGATCGGCGATTTCCGAATTTTAGGACAGGGAAATTTGGGCTTCATCCCCATTCCTATCATCATCATGCTGATCATCTGTGCCATTGTGTGGATGATTTTGAAGAAAATGAAGTTTGGCCGTTATCTCTACGCCATCGGCGGGAACCAGAGTGCGGCGGTGGCTTCCGGGATCAAAGTGAAATCCGTGCTGATGCGGGCTTACATCCTTTCCGGAGTCTTGGCGGGACTTGGCGGAGTCATCCTGATGTCCAGGCTGAACGCGGGCCTTCCCGCTTCCGGGGCGGGCATGGAGACAGATGCTTTGATGGCGACGATCATCGGGGGGACCTCCTTCACCGGAGGGATTGGGACCGCCCTCGGCACACTGATCGGTGCCTGTGTCATCGGAGTTTTGAACAATATTATGACGCTGGTGGGCGTGCAAGCCTATATTCAGCAGATCTTGAAGGGAACCCTGATCATCTGTGCGGTGGTCATTGATATTTACAGTAAGAAGAATAAAAAAGTGGTCCGGATCGTGGATGACAAGGTCCTGGAGAGCAAATCCTGATTCTGCTTGATACCCGGACAGGGATCAAAATAAAAAGAAAGGTGGAAGAAGCATGAAAAAAGTATTGGCAGTATTGTTGGCGATGGCCATGATGATGGCCGCTATGGCGGGCTGCGGCTCCGGGGAGAAGGAGGAGACCAAGAAGCCTGCGGAGACGGCAGCGGGAACGGAGGCTGCGGGGACGGAGACGAAAGCGGAGGAGGGAACGGAAGCTCCCGCAGCAAAGGACGGCAAAAAAGAGGTGGCCGTGCTGATCGGGGACATGACGGCTACATATGCCTCCTGGCTGGTTCAGTCCTTTGAGGAGATCGCGGCGGACTACCCGGAATTGAATGTGACGATCATTGACAACAAGAACAGTGTGGAGACTCAGGTGGCCAATCTGGAAAACTGTGTGACCAAACAGTATGATTACGTGATCATTCAGCCCATCGACAACGAAGCCCTGGTGGATCCCATCAACCAGACCATCGACGCGGGGATTCCGGTCTGTACGGTGAACGGCACCAACGAGGGTTCGGAGCTGGCCTCCTGCGTGGACTGCGATCCGGTGCAGCAGGGCTCCATTCCGGCGGAGGTCGCCCTCAAAAACCTGCCCGACGACGCCAAGGTTGTGGTCCTTCTCGGCCCCTCCGGCAATGTCCATTCCATCGGACGCCGCGAAGGCTTCCAGAAAACCCTCTTTGACGCAAAGCCCGGAATCGAGATTCTGGACGAGCAGATCGCCAACTGGTACAAGGATGAGGGCATGGCCCTGATGGAGAACTGGCTTCAGAAGTATGAACGGATCGACGCAGTTATCTCCATGAATGACGCCATGGCGCTTGGCTGTATTGAAGCTGCAAAATCCGTGGGACGGGAGAAGGAGATGACCTATTACGGCGTGGACGGCCTGGCCGACGCGTGCCTGTCCATCCAGGACGGAGAGCTGACGGCCACCTGTGTCCAGAATGCATATGCCCAGGCGGAGGCTTCTCTGGATATCGCTTCCCGCGTGTTAAAGGGTGAGATTGACCACGAGACCAATCTGGTGGACGGTGAATTGATCGATTCCTCCAATGTGGCAGAGTGGATTGAGGTTCACACGAAGAACGGACAGATTCAGTAACGACAGGAAGAAAGGGAATAGAATAAGGAATGTTCTCGTGAGGTGCGCCCCCTGCGGGGGGCGCATTCTGCATCAGACAGAAAGGAGTGCAGCACATGAATCAGTATCAGGGATTTGATGAAAACTTAAGTCTGGAGGGAAAGACGGCAGTCATTACGGGCGGGGCCAGCGGAATCGGCCGTGCGACGGCGGGCATGATGGTGAGGAAGGGAGCCAGGGTCGTGATCCTGGACCGGGACCCGAGAGTCGGGGAGGCTGCAGAGGAGATCGGGAACGGGACCCTCGGCCTGGTGGCCGATCTGACGGATTATGATCAGGTGGAAGCTTCGTTTCAGGAGATTTTGAAGACGGCGGGGGGCATCGACATTGTGTGCAACATCGCCGGCCTTGGTTCCGGGACTCCTGCGGAGGAGATCACCAAAGAAGAATTCCTCCGTGTGATCAATGTCAATTTGAATGCGGTGTTTTTTGTCTCCCAGGTCGCCGGCCGGATCATGCTTCGGCAGGGGAGGGGCGGACGGATCATCAATATGTCTTCCCAGGCGGGCGTGGTGGCCCTTCACGGCCATGTGGCCTATTCTGCCAGCAAGGCAGGACTCATGGCGGTGACGAGAGATCTGGCTCTGGAGTGGGGAAGATATGGGATCACGGTGAATTCCGTGGCGCCCACGGTGGTCATGACGCCGATGGCCAAGGATTACTGGGTCGGCGAGCGAGGGGCTGCCCATCTGGCCCAGATTCCGGCGGGGAGGTTTGCGGAGATGGACGAGATCGCCATGGCCTTTGTGTATCTTGCCAGCGATGCGGCGGCGATGATCAACGGGGCGAATTTGGTGGTGGACGGAGGCTTTACCATCAATTGAGAAATTTATGGGCATACAGGAGGGGAACATGACAAATAACTATCTGGTGGCAGATCTGGGGAGCAGTGGAGGAAAAGTCTTTCTGGGAACCCTCACGAAGGAGGGAAGGCTCACGATGCGGGAGGCAGGACGATTTGAGACGCCCCGTGTATTTTTTCGGGGACATCTGTCGATCAACGTCTATGAGATCTATGATAAGATCTTCCAAATCCTGGAGCGGCTGGGCCGGGAGGGGACAGCGCTTTCCGGCTTTGGCGTGGATTCCTGGGCCAGTGATTTCGGCATTGTGAATCCCAGGGGGGAGCTTCTCGGCCTTCCGGTCTTTTACCGGGACAAGCGGACGGAAGGAATGCGGGAGGAAGTGGAACAGGTGATCAGCTACCGGGAGCTCTACAAGCTGACGACCCAGAGGCGGATCCGGGACTCCACCCTCTGCCAGCTTCTGGCGGTGAAGCGGGAGGCGCCGGAGCTTCTGGAGCAGGGAAATAAAATCCTGCACCTGGGCGATCTTCTGATGTTTTTTTTCTCAGGAAAGGTATGTTCTGAGATTTCCGCGGCTTCTTACTCTCAGCTTTTCAGTATGAGAAAGCAGGAGTGGGAGCAGGAGGTGTTTGATCTTTTTGGATTGCCGGGGAGCCTTAAGCCGCCCGTCGTCTGGTCCGGCCGGTGTCTGGGGCGGATTTCGGAAAGCTTTGCCGGCAGGCTTGGCCTGAACCGGTTCGAGGTGATTGCGCCGCCGGTCCACGACACTTCGGCGGCGGGGGTGGCCGTGCCGGCAAGGCCGGGGGAGAACTGGGCCTTTATCTCCACCGGAAGCTGGTATCTGGTCAGCATGGAACTTTCGGAACCCGCGGACCTTTCCCTTTCCTATCAATACAACCTGTCCAATACGGCGCTTGCCTTCGGGAAGACGCTGTTAAAACGGAATGTTTGTGCTATGTGGATCATCCAGGAGTGCCGCCGGGCATGGGAGAGGAGGGGGATTGCCTGCAGCTACGACTTGATTGCGGCCATGGCGGCGCAGGCAGAGCCCTTTTACGGGTTTCTGGATACGGATGCTCCGGCCTTTTACAATCCGGAGGATATGACGGAGGCGGTGGTCTCCTGGTTGGAACGGACCGGCCAGAGAAGGGTGGGGCAGAATGACGTGGGCCAGATGGCCAGGATTATCTATGAGAGCATTGCCCTTAAATGCCGCTATGGGCTGGAGGCCCTGCAGCGTACCACGGGAAGAAGGGTGGATACCCTGTACGTGGTGGGCGGGACCAGCAAGGTTGCCTTCTTAAATGAGATGCTGGCATCCGCCTTAAATCTTCCGGTCACCGCAGGGCCGGGGGAGGCAGCCGCCGCCGGGAATCTGCTGATGCAGGCGGTGGGGGCGGGGGAGCTCTCCGGCGAGGAGGAGGCCAGTGCGGTCATGCAAAGGAGCGTGGCTTTGGAACGGTTTGAGCCGAAGGAGGCGGGAGCCTGGGATCTGCACTACCGGGAATTCCGGCAGCTCTGCAGCCTGCAGTATTTTTAAAAATCTTGCAGACAGGGAGACCAGGCTCCGGTTTCTTCGGCCTGATCTGTCACGGTTCGATCTGGCGGATCAGATTCACCATCTCGATGGCGCCCAGGGCGCAGTCGTAGCCCTTGTTTCCGGCCTTGGTGCCGGCCCGCTCGATGGCCTGCTCGATGTTTTCCGTGGTGAGGACGCCGAACATGACGGGAATGCCGGTTTCCAGGGAGACGGCGGCGATTCCCTTCGACACCTCATTGCAGACATAGTCGTAGTGGCTGGTGGAGCCCCGGATCACGGCGCCCAGGCAGATGACGGCGTCATAGGTCCCGCTTTTCGCCATCTTGGATGCGATCAGCGGGATCTCGAAGGCGCCGGGTACCCAGGCCACGTGGATGTCCTCCTCCTGCACCTCGTGGCGGAGGAGGCCGTCCATGGCCCCGCCGAGAAGCTTCGACGTGATAAATTCATTGAATCTTGCGGCGACGATGCCGATCTTTAAATCTTTTGCGACAAGCTTTCCCTCTAATGTTTTCATCATGTGATCCCTCCTGAATGTGATCATCGTTTATGGTTGACTTTCGTCGGCGTTTTCATAGTGGAGCAGATGCCCCATGCGTTCCTGCTTGGTCTTTAGGTAAAACAGGTCGTGGGGAGTGGCGTTCATCTGGATGGGGAGCCTGGCGGTGATCTCCAGGCCGAATTCCGAGAGCTGGTAGATCTTGTCCGGATTGTTGGTCAGAAGCCGCATGCTGTTTACACCCAGCTCTTTCAAAATCTGGGCGCCGATGTAGTATTCCCGCTCGTCCCCGGCGAAGCCCAGCGCCAGGTTGGCCTCCAGGGTGTCCATGCCCTGCTCCTGCAGCTCGTAGGCCCGGAGCTTGTTGATCAGACCGATGCCCCGCCCTTCCTGGCGCATGTAGAGCAGGACGCCGCGGCCCTCCGCCTCGATCCGGGACAGGGAGGCGGCAAGCTGCTCGCCGCAGTCACAGCGGAGGGAGCCGAAGGTGTCCCCGGTCAGACATTCCGAGTGGACCCGGCAGAGCACGTCCTTTCCGTCGCCGATCTCCCCCTTTACCAGGGCCACATGGTGTTCTCCGTTCAGGCGGTTGACAAAGCCGTAAGCCTTGAAATCTCCGTATTTCGTCGGCAGGTGGACGGCGGTCACCCGGTCCACCAGCTTTTCGTGGCATTTCCGGTAGCTCTGCAGGTCCTTTATGGTGACGAACTTTAGATCAAATTGCTTTGCCAGCTTCCAAAGCTCCGGCGTGCGCATCATGGTCCCGTCCTCCCCCATGATCTCGCAGCAGAGCCCGCATTCTTTCAGACCGGCCAGACGGCACAGATCCACCGTGGCCTCCGTGTGGCCGTTCCGCTCCAGCACGCCGTTTTTCCTGGCCAAGAGCGGGAACATGTGGCCCGGCCGGCGGAAATCCTCCGGCTTTGCGTCTTCCGCTACGCAGGCCAGGGCCGTGACGGAACGCTCGGCGGCGGAAATGCCGGTGGAAGTGGCCACGTGGTCGATGGAGACCGTAAAAGCCGTCTCGTGGTTGTCGGTGTTCTGCGTTACCATCTGGGGAACCTTGAGTCTCTGCACGTATTCCTCCGACATGGGCATGCAGATCAGCCCTTTCCCATGGGTCGCCATGAAATTGATGTTGGCCGTGGTGGCAAACTGGGCCGCACAGATGAAATCCCCCTCGTTTTCCCGGTCTCGTCATCGGTGACCAGGATGACCCGCCCCTTCCGGAGATCCTCCAGGGCCTCTTCAATGGTGTGAAACTGTATCATGATCGTCCTCCTTAAAACCCGTATCGGGATAAAAATTCTCTGGTGATGCCGCTGTTTCCCGGTCCCCCGTCATGGGGCCCCCCGCCGTTCGCCGGGTTTGGGGAACGGGAGAACAGAAGCTTTTCCACGTATTTGCCGATGATGTCCGTCTCCAGGTTGACCAGGCTGCCCTCCATCCGCTCGTTTAAGATTGTGTGGCTGACCGTGTGGGGAATGGCGGAGACGGAAAAATCCTTCCCGGTGACGGCCGCCACGGTCAGGCTGATGCCGTCCACGGTGATGGAGCCTTTTTCCACAACGTAGCGGAGAACCTCCGGCTTTGCCTCTACCGTGTACCAGACGGCCGTGTCGTCCCGGCGGATGCGTGCGATCCTCCCGACTCCGTCCACGTGTCCGGCGACGATGTGTCCGCCGAAGCGGCCGTCCGCGGCCATGGCCCGCTCCAGGTTTACACGGCTGCCGCAGGAAAGGCCCGCCAGGGAGGAACGGTTCAGGGTCTCATGCATGACATCTGCCGAGAAGCATCCGGGGGAGAGGTCCGTGACTGTCAGGCAGACACCGTTCACGGCAATGCTGTCGCCGACCTTTGTGCCCGCCAATACCTTCTCGGCACAGACGGTGAGCAGGGCGGAATGGGCGCCCCGCCGGATCCGCCCTATGGTTCCTGTCTCTTCAATGATCCCGGTGAACATGGGGACACACCTCGCTTTCGATCAGAAAATCTTCTCCCAGTCTTATGACGGTACTGTTTTTGAGAAAAAACGCATCGGAGGGAGAGGGGACGCCGGTACCCTCCACCGGGGTCCTGGCATCCCGCCCGCCGAACAGCTTGGGGGCCAGGTAAGCCTGCACCTTCCGGACGATGCCGCTTTCCAGAGCCGACCAGTTGAGGGTGCCGCCGCCCTCCAGGAGAATGCTGTCGATCCCGTCCCGGCCAAGGGTCTCCATAAGGGCCTCCAGGTCGACGTGGCCGTCCTTTTTGCCCACGGACAGGATGCGGCATCCGGCCTTTTCGTAGGCGGCCCATCGTTCACAGTCCCCAGAGCAGGTCGCAAGGATGGTCGGCACCTCTTTTGCCGTGGAGACCACCTGCGAGGTGAGGGGCGTGCGGAGCTTGGTGTCGCAGATGATGCGGACGGGATTTTTTCCGCCGGGCATGCGGCAGGTGAGGAGCGGGTCGTCGGCCAGTACGGTCCCGACTCCCGCCATGATGGCCGTATACCGGTGTCTCTGCCGGTGGACGTGCTCCCTGGCGGCCTCCCCCGTGATCCATTTGGATTCCCCGGTAAAAGCGGCGATCTTCCCGTCCAGGGTCATGGCGTATTTCATGACCACGAAAGGGCGCTTCGTCTGAATGTAATGGAAGAACACCTCATTCAGCCGGCCGCATTCCTCCTCCAGGACATGCTCCGTCACCTCCACGTCGTGCTCTCTCAGGATCCGGATCCCCTTCCCCGCCACGAGGGGATTGGGATCCACGGAGCCGGTCACCACCCGCCGGATCCCGGCCTCCAGGATCGCATCCGTGCAGGGCGGCTGCTTCCCCTGGTGGCAGCAGGGCTCCAGCGTCACGTACATGGTGGCCCCCGCAGGGTCCTCTCCGCAGGAAGCGAGGGCGTTCCGTTCGGCGTGGGGGCCGCCGTATGCCTCGTGCCATCCCTGCCCGATGATCTTCCCATCCTTTACGAGGACGGCCCCCACCATGGGATTGGGCGAGACCCGTCCTGCGCCCCGGCCGGCAAGCCGAAGGGCAAGCTGCATATAATCGCTGTCGTTCATGTCGATTCCTCCCAAAAGAAAAATGCCCGGAACAGATCGTTCCGGGCAGGCGGCCGGTGTGGACCTGTACAAAAACTGCCCTGGAATGTTTTTCATTCCAGGGCAGTTTTCTGCGCAGATCAAACCTGTGCCGTATCGTCATCTTCTTCCATCCAGACTGTCACTGTCGGCCTCGGAATCTCACCGAATCCTGCCCTGCCGCCATCGCCGGCAAAGGGCTCGTGGGCTATACCACCGGTAGGGAATCGCACCCTGCCCTGAAGATTTATTCACTTAGTTTCCAATTATACAGAAAATTGACGGTTTGTCAAGAGCGGCCGGAAAGCTCGGCCAATTCCTTTTTGTAGCGGGCGATCTCCTCCCGAAGCCGCTGGTTTTCCGACAGGATCAGTTGTTTTTCCTGCTTTTCATAGCGGGCGATCTCCTCCTGGAGCCGCTGGTTCTCCAACAGGATCCTCTGTTTTTCCTGTTCGACCTTTTGTCTTTCCTGTTCGGCCTTTTGCCTTTCCTGTTCAGCTTTTTGCCTTTCCTGTTCGACCTTTTGCCGTTCTTCTTTGCGAATCCGTTCCTCTCGATCCCAGGATTTCATATAGCTTAATGCCACCTCCCCATCCCGTTTCACGGTCTCCACCATATGGTGGATTCTTTTCAGGCTGTCATTGACTGCGTTTTCGTCGGTGCTTTGCTCCATATAGCGCAGCAGCTGCCGGAGAGCCTTTGGCGGATCCCCCACGGTGCCCATGGTATAAAGATAGAGGGTTCGGGCGCCGTCGTCGTATGGGAGCTTTGGGGATTCCTCGCACATGCTGCAGATCGTGTAGACCATCCGGTTCTCTCCGAGAGGGTCCTCCGGCATAATGAAAATGACGATGACGTTTTTTAAAGCCTCGTACTTTAAGCCGGACTTCAGAGATTTTGAATCAATTACGCTGTGGTAGAATCTGGTCCGTCTGGCAAGCTCCCGGAGCGTTTCCGGATAATTGTCCGGCTCCATGTCGTAAATGGAAGCCTGTCCGGGAAGTAGTTCGTCGGACATCTCCTCCAGATATACGTCGAGCCTTGTCTCGTGGAGATTCGTGTCCTTTCCATAATATACCTTCTGTGGAATCACCTTAAGCCGTCCGAACTTCTTCTGGAAGATGATCTCCAGAAGGATCCTGCCGAAGGGTTCGCCGAAATCCTCGCTGCTGAGGAGCGTCCCGAAGAGAAAGTCGTCCAGCAGGTTTAGCTCCTGTAACTTTTTTTGCGCCATATTCCTCATCCTTTCTTTGTGGGCGGAGAGGAACGGGCAAACGCCGGTGATCAGGCTGTGATGCTGTGACCCGCAGTCAGTTTTCCACCGTCAGTTCCTGCCCCGCCATATAGTTCGATATTCATACAGGGGAATCAGTAACCGAACGGTTCAGACATGCTCCCGGATATGTAATTTCATTTTAGGTATTTTTCAGAGAGCTGTCAAGAAAAAGTTAAAAAATCTCTGACGGATATTGTGAATGGGCGCAAATCGTAAAAAAACAAACCTTTATCGTAAAAAAACAACTTTTTCCGGCTGCCTTCATGGCTGTGGGGAAGAGTCCCCCTGCCAATTGTGAAATCCGTAAAAAAATTAACTTTTTTCGTAAGAAATTGCATTGAAATGACGAAAAAACAGGATAAGTTTAATGTAATTATTGTTTACAGAGAACAAAAATTTCCATGGAAGGGGGGCGGTGGATGCGGTTTGCGGAACGGTTTTCTGTGGCGAAAAGGAAAGGAAGGTGTAAGGATGAAAAGACAGAAGCGGAAACTGAGGAGAGTTCTGGCACTGGTGCTGGCGGCCATGATGGTGCTGTCATTGCCGGTTACGTCTTTTGCGGAGGCCGAGGGGAATCCAGATTTGGTCCGGACGGAAGTTTCCTGCACAAAGGACGACGGCTGCGTGGCGGAAAACCATGAGGACGGCTGTCCGAAGACAAAGCCGGAAGAGAAAGCGGAAGAGCCGGAACCGGAAAAATCGGCGGTTTCGGAGGATGAGGCAGAACCGAACGAGGCGGAGACTCGTAAGCCGGAGGAGACGGAAGAAGCAGAGCAGGAAGATTCCGGCAATAAGGATACGGAGACTTCGGCGGAAGTGACGGAGACGACCTCGGCGGATGAGGAAAAGCCGGAAGATATGGAGAACGTGGAGGCGGACGGGGCAGAGCCGGAAGCCGTGGCAATGCCGGAAGTGCTGGATACCGCGGATGCGGGCTCCAGGCAGGTGGAGCTTTCCGGAGTCCAGGCGCAGATGGATGCGATGCCCGCTGCGGAGATGCCGGAGGCGGATCCCGTTGCCATGGCGGGCGAAACAGGGTATGCGACCTTGGCGGAAGCCCTCCAAGCGGCGCAGCCCGGCCAGGTCGTGACCGTGACAAGGGATACGGAAATTATGGCCAAGATCACGGTTGACAAAGCACTGACCCTGGATCTGAACGGAAAGACGGTTACGACGGCTTTGAAAAAAGCGGTATTGGTCGCCGAAGGGGGCAGCCTGACGGTACAGGACAGTGCGGGGGGAGGTACTCTTACATATTCTTCCACCAGGGCGGCGCAGGCAGATATTCTTCTTGAGGTGGAAGGGAATTTTACGCTAAATGGCGGGACCCTGGATTCCAATGGCGGCTATACGATCAAGGCCACCGGCGGGGCATCGACGGTGAACGGAGGCATTGTGAGAAACCGTTTTAAAAATAATGGCGGGGCGGCTTTTTACGTGGCAAAGAGTGCTGCGGGAACCATAGACGGCGGCTTGGTATTGAGGGAGAATAACAATGGCAGGGCTTTCTATGTGGAAAGCGGAGCGGCGGGAACGATCCTTGGCGGAGAGATCCGGAGCAACGGAACTGCCGCAGTTTGCCTCGCAAACAAAAGCACGTTTCATATGACAGGCGGAACGATTATTCAGGAGAGCAATCAGGAATCCATAGGCCTGCAGAACAAGACTTATGTTTATGCGATTAGTGCTGCGAGCGGACCGGTCACGATCAGCATGGCAGGCGGAACGGTCATTTCCTCACAGAGGGGCATGAACTACAAAATTGGCGGCGATTCGAGGGAGGCTGCGGAGCTTTCCGGCGTTACGATAGATGCAAAGACCTATGCTTTTTACGATACCACGGCACTGAATGTGAGCGGCGGATCGAACGTAAAAGCAGGAAAGGCTGTTTTTGGGTATCCGGCAGGTTCTTCTGCTGTTGTTGCAGTCAACGATGGTGTGTTCGAGGCATCGGAGTTACTGGACACGACAGATGTGTCAGGGAAGCAGATCACGATTGCCGGCGGCACCTTCAAGGGTATGACCAAAGACATGCTTGAGAATCATGTTGCTGAGGGAGCCACGGCAACAGAGACAGATGGCGTTGTGACGGTTGGTCCGGCTGAAGTGGAAGAGCCCGTGGCACAGGTTGGAAGCACGACTTATCAGTCCCTTGAGGAAGCAATTGAAGCGGCAGGGGCAGGCCAGACCGTGACCCTGTTAAGGGATACGGAGCTTGCGGAGGCAATCACGGTAGACAAAGCGCTGACCCTGGATCTGAACGGGTGTGCAATTGCGACTGCGAACGGAAAGAATCCTTCCGCATTTACCGTTGAGGCAGGGGGAAATCTGACCGTCACGGATTCTTCGGAAAGCGAGACCGGGAAGATTGTACATGAAAAAGAGGAAACCGGTGTCCTGGTTCTGGTGAAGGGCGGATTCACCCTGGAAAAGGGAACCCTGGACAGCAGGTCCGTGGACACCCTGAGGGTGGAAGGCGGCAGCGCCGTGGTAAACGGCGGCAAGGTGTACAACCGCTGCAGCTTTGGCTACAACACCTCCAGGGCATTCCGGGTGGTGACGGGAAGCGGGATCGTGAATGGCGGCCTGTTGGACTGCGGCGGCAGACAGGGCTATGCCTTCTCCCTGGATGAGAATGGTACGGCCGAGATCAACGGCGGAACTGTGACCGGCAACGGAATGGCGGCGGTGCTTTTCGATAAGAAAGGAACCATGACCATCACCGGCGGCACGATCGAGCAGACGGGAAGCCAGAGCAACACGTCGGCCGTCTATTACATGAATTCCGCCACCGGGAAGCTGACCGTGACCGGAGGTACGATCCACTCTACGCTGTACGGAATTTACGCACCGGTCAACAACACGGTGATCGAGGTGTCGGATGCCGCCATTACGGCAAAGCAGGCATTTTGTACGAGGAAGATCACGGTGTCCGGGGAAAACACGGCAGTAAAAGCAGACACAGTGTTTTACACCATGTACATCAACGACTCCGATAACCTGATCGAAGGCGGAACCTTTGAGGCGGGCAAGCTGGTCGAGGGGACCAAGAAAGACTATAAAGTGCTGATTACCGGCGGAACTTTCAAAGGCGGAATTTCTGATACAGACTTTGAAGGGCGTCTGGCGGAAGGTTATGCGGCAGGGCAGCAGGACGAGGGGACTTATGTAGTCGCCGTGGCGAAAGACTATGCGGCGAAGGACAGCAACGGAAAGAAGTACGAAACCCTTGCGGAGGCGCTTGAGAATGCACAGGCAGGTGCCGTGATCACTGTGCTGAAAGACATCGAGCTGTCGGAAACGCTCACAGTGGACAAAACACTGGTTCTGGATCTGGCAGGCCACACGGTTAAAAATGACGCAGCATTAGAGGCTGCGCTGCTCACCGTAGCAAAAAGCGGAAATCTGACCGTCAGAGATTCTTCTGAGACGGGAGGAAGGTTTGTCGGAGAGTCCGACAGAGATGTGAAGTGTGCGGACATGATAGTTATTTCCGGAGCATTCTGTCTGGAAAGCGGAATTCTGGAAAACCGGGGATATGCAGGGATCGCTATGCTGAGCGTGGAAAATGCGGGAACAGCGGATATTGCCGGAGGAACGGTGAGAGGGAATGTTCCTGGCTCATCCTCCGTATCGATTATGTCCAAAGAGGGAAGTGCTGTGACGGTTTCCGCAGGCCTTGTGGAGTTGGTGGCCGGAGGCGATGCGATAAAGGCGGACGGAACCGTGACAGTGAGCGGCGAAAGCCGGGTACAGAGCTTAAGAAGCTTTGCCGTTGACATTGAGAAGGGAAGCTTTACCCTGAAAGATAATGCAGTTGTCGAATTGCTTGCGGGTGAAATGAGTTCCGGGAATGCAATCAGGGTTAGCACCTGGGCCAAAAAGGCGGTTGTTAACATTGAGGGAGGAACTATCAAGACACCGGCGGTACCTACAAGGGCGGCATGACCAAAGGAGAACTTGACAAGTATACGGCAAAAGAACCAAAGGAACTTGAGGCAAAAGAGACAGAAACCAAAGGTGTCTTTATCATAGTGGAAAAGGAGACACCTGTGGATCCCACCGATCCTATTGATCCTACAGACCCGACGGATCCGACGAATCCGACGGTGCCCACGAATCCTACGAACCCGACGGTGCCCACCAATCCGACGTCGCCGAGCCCTGCGGCTCCGGCGAATCCCAACGGAGGCGGTACGAGACCCGCAGGAGGCGTGACAGGAACAGTCGGGACAGCCGGAACCGGGGCGGCAGGTACAAACGCCACTCCGGAAAGTGCGGAGTCAACGGAAGATCTGATTGCCAATGCGGGACAGATTGACGAGGAGAGAGTACCCTTGAATTCCGGATCTGATCTGGAAGCGGGAACGGAGCCTTCGGAGTCTGTTCCGGAGACAGAGGAAGTGAAAGACATCGGCGAGGAGGATGTGCCTCTTGCGGCGGCTGCGAAAGCGGACGGCTGGGCGCTTCTCAATCTGCTCGGACTTCTGATCGC
>CAJUOF010000280.1 GCA_910587905.1 uncultured Lachnospiraceae bacterium | reverse complement strand
GGAAAGGCCTTCTATCTGCTCGTCAAATGTGGGGATCTCGGCCGGAAATTCATGGGCTATGACAGGGGGAAATTGATTCGCAGAGCCATTTCCTACGGCTGTCCTGAAGCCAGGGAAGAATGGAAAACGTTCCGCTTAGACACGCTTCTGTATCAGCCGCGCCGGTCAGACGGCGAACCGGCTGTGGTCGTGCTCAATTGCAAAAATAAGAGAACGAACCTGTTTTTAAGGACAATTCCGGAAAGCATGGAAAAAAACAGTATCATCTTCGCATCCTCCGCCGAAGAAGCGGCCGCTCAGGCCGTTCCCTCCAAAAGGATCCGCTTTCTGCTCCTGGACGACGACTTTGACCGGAATTTCCGGGACATGCTTTCGATCCTGGATCAGATCAAGTCATGTGGGGGCGGCAATGCGGAGAAAAAAAACACGGACAGATGGGACGCCGCCATTTACATCCGAATAGATGAGGAAGCTTATTCCGCTTTACTGGACACGGCGCTCCATCACATGGAGCCTCTTATGGTTCCTGTCCATGTGATCGACGACGGTAAATGGCCTGCCCACCGGCTGCTTGGCCGCTATCCTGTTTTTTATCCGATCCGTTCCCATACAAAATATGCTTTGACGAACAAGAGCTTCGTCTTACATTATGTGGTCATTGCCCAGAATAATGACAGTCTGACGAGATGGCTCATCCGGGAAGCCTTCTGGCTGGGATGCTTCTGGTATCGCGGCGTCACCTTTTCCATAACGGTCCTGTCGCCTGCCGCGGACCAGATCAAAGACCGGCTAAAATTTGACTGCCCCGGCATGTCGAATATCCTGGACGGAATACAGCTCGGCGCGGATTCCCTGCTGCCGGACATGGACCAAATTTCGAACGTCACCGTATCCTTTAAAAATATCAGGAGCGGGTCCTTATATTCCTCAAGGCTCACGGACGAGCTTGACAGCCTGGGAGAGATCAGTCCTCTGTTTTATTTTGTCATAAACGCCGCAGATGACCGCTCCGGCCTTGATCTTGGAATACGGGTCCGCGAGTGGACCATCCGCAGGATGATCCGAAGCGGAAACAGGATCAATAAAGCGGAGCTTCCGCTTATCGCATACCATTGTGAAGATTCGGATATTGCCCGCCTCTCCGAAAGCATGGTGGTGCAGATGGAAAAATTCGGCGACAGCTGGTACAACAATTACTTCCTCATCCCCTTCGGCATGCTGCGCGAACGTTACACATGGGAAGAACTGGACGGCGGATATTATGAAAAGATCGCCCGTTCGGCCCATCTGCTGCACTGCGGCGTAAACGAATCGGAGCCTCCGGAGAAAAAGAAGGATGCGCTGAGAAGCTATTATGCCAGATGTTACAACCGTGACTCCTCCATGGCGGCGGCCTTAAGCCTCCCTTATCGGCTGTTCCAGACCTGTACGGATCACAGTGACCATATCATTCCAAACGGCTGGAACATCCCTGACGAGAACGCCTACACGGACTGCTCCGAGTCCGGCTCTGTCCATGCCATGGCAGCGGCTTTTGAAAAGAACTTCCATGCCGGAGAGAACGAAAAAAATCTGATCATCTACGAGCATGCGCGCTGGGTCCGATGGATGATCGCGAGAGGCTGGAGCAGGGCAAGTGTCAACGAGACGATCTCTTACATGGAGGCCGGAAACCCCAGGCACCAGCTTTATATCGGGCGCCTCCACAGCTGCATGTGCGCGTTTGATGAACTGGACAAGCTCTACGATGCCCTGCACAGAGAATGCCTCTACCGGATCAACTCCCAGGCTTTTTCTGAGTTTTCAGAGCCAAGAAAGGACTTCTTTACGGGCATTGAGCGCTTAAATGTCAAGAAAACGCCGGAGCTCCTCAGAGCCGCGTGGCCTGCCTCTGCTTCAAAAGTTTGACTGCAGCCGTCGGCTGCGGCATGATATAATGGAAATGAAATCGAAAAATCTGGATATGATAGTAGGAATACAGACAGATCGGAGGAGCTGCAAATGACTTCTGCTACATTTGAATCAATTCTCGCCGTGGGGGAAACCGTAGCGGTAGAATTTAAACGCTGCGGAAACGGAATAGAACATGACGTATATGAAAGCGTCTGTTCTTTTCTGAACCGTTTCGGCGGCGATCTGTTTCTGGGAGTATTGGACGACGGCACTGTGACAGGTGTGCCGAAAAATGCCGCGGTGGATCTGGTCAAAAACTTCATCAGTGTCATCAGCAATCCTGCCATCTTCACCCCGACGCTTTACCTTGCACCGGAATTGTTAACCTATAAGGGCCGCACTGTGGTCCACGTCCATGTTCCGCCCAGCGCCGAAGTGCACAGCTATAAGAAGGTCATTTACGACCGGATGGACGATGCGGATGTCAAAGTGACAGCCACTGCCCAGATTGCCGCCATGTATATCCGAAAACAGAATATCTTCACCGAGAAGAAAATCTATCCTTATGCTTCCATAGAGGATCTGCGGCTGGATCTTCTTCCCAGAATACGTCAGATGGCCGTCAACCATGCCGGTGGCAGACACCCCTGGGAAAACCTGAATGACCAGGAACTCCTCATGAGCGCCGGGCTGTACAGTACAGACATCGCTACCGGGGAAAAAGGATATAACCTGGCCGCTCTCCTCCTCCTTGGAAGGGATGACGTCATTATGAATGTCTGTCCCACCTACGAAACGGATGCCCTTGTACGCCGGGTCAATACAGACCGATATGACGACCGGGAGATCATCCGCACAAACCTGATCGAGAGCTTTGATCAGTTGATGGAGTTCGCCAGAAAGCATCTGCCGGATAAATTTTTTCTGGAGGACGAAAACCGGATAAGCCTCCGGAACATCCTCGCAAGGGAGATGATCAGCAACATTTTAATGCACCGGGAATTCACCAGTACCTATGCGGCAAAATTTGTCATCAAAAAAGATCAGATGTACACCGAAAACGCAAACCGTGCCTCATGGGAGGGCTTCATCACTCCGGATAATCTGGAACCAAACCCGAAAAATCCAATCATTTCCTCCTTCTTTCGGACCATCGGCAGAGCAGACCGCCTCGGCTCCGGCGTAAGGAACCTGTTTAAATACAGCAGATTCTATTCCGGGCAGGACCCGGAATTTCAGGAAGGAGACATCTTCCGGATCCTTGTGCCCTTAAACGAAGAGTATTCCTTTGACCATCAGCTCGCTGCGGAAACAAAGAAGCCATCTGCTGTCAAAACCGATCCGGATGCCAACCACAAAAAGACCGCCGGGGCCCGCCGGAAAACAGACAAAAAGACTACCGCTAAGACTACCGCTAAGACTACCGCTAAGACTACCGCTAAGACTACCGCTAAGACTACCGCTAAGACTACCAAAAAACGGACCGGTACGGAAGATAAGATTCTTGACCTGATCAAAGAAAATCCGTTTATCACCCAGGCGGAGCTGGCCCGCCGCATCGGTCTTTCCGTAGACGGCATCCGCCATGCGGTCAAACAGTTAAAAGCGAAAGGGCTCTTAAGCCGAAAGGGTTCCAACCGGTACGGAAGCTGGCAGATCCACTTAAAAATCGAGTAGGGGAATCTCCCCTGCTCGATCTTTCTTTACACAATATCCATTTCCGCACTGCCGCACGGCCCGGCCTCTCACCGGATCCACAAAAGATAAAGGAGCACCACGATCAGGCCGATACAGACCAGAAGCAGGGCAAAGGAAAGGCTCTCGTCGATGATCCGGTTGGTGCGCACCGTCTTCTCCTCAAACTCCATGAGCCGCCGCACATGATCCCGCTCCACCGGCCGCTTTTTCCGGACCGTTTTATTTAAGACTTCCGAGCCCCATTCCAGGAAGCAGCCGATCCAATAGGCCAGCCGGTTCCTGGACACCTGGATCTTATCCTCCTTGAGCTGTCTGTGGGTGGTCTTCCTGGCGAAGACCACCGTCCCGTCCACCGTGCGGTCAAGGGCCCGGCAGAGGACTGCCGTCACCGCGAGTATTCCCCGTCCCGCGGCCCGCATCATCCGCTCCAGATCAAGCCAGGCCGGCCACCGGTCCACGTACACCCGGACGCCGTCCTCCCCCTTCCTCATAAGGACCGTCCGGACCACGCCGAAATAGATCACGGCGCCGATGCCGAGGGAGATCAGGCCGCCGGAGAGATTCTTCGGGGAAAAATACCGGACCGGGCCGGCCAGAGAGCCTCCGCCGAAAAATCCTTCCCCAAGCTCCGCCACAGAGTCCATGACTAGTCCGGGAAATATGCCCATGACGGGAAGGAGCAGGGCCGGGACCGCCACCGCAAACTTACTCTCCAGGTTCCAGTATTCCCGGTATTTCGTCTCGAACTCCTCCTGCCGCTTCGGATGCCGCTCCACAAAAAGCGCCACAAAAAGCTTCGTCATATAGGCGGCCGTCATGCCGCCGCAGATCAGGAACACCCATTCCGCGCCCTTCCAGAAGGCCGCCGTCCCGCAGACGGACAAGCCCTCGGCCGCCAGGGCGCCGTACTCTGCGATGGCCTCGTGGAGCAGGGTTTTGCTGACATAGCCGTTCCACAGGGGAACGCCGCCGATGCCGAGAGCCCCCATGAGGAAACAGAACAAGAGGAGCGGCTTCTTCCGCCCAAAGCCCCGGATCTCGTTGAGATCCAACTTGTGCAGGTTCATATAGACCACGCCCGCCGCCATGAAGAGCACCAGCTTGATCGCCGAATGGTTCACCATGTGGAGAAGGGTCCCCCGCACCGCCAGGGCATTCTCCTCCCCCAGGAGCCCCTGCATACCGAGGCCCACCAGGATGAACCCGATCTGGGACATGGAGGAGCAGGCCAGCGTCCGCTTCAGATCCACGGAAAACACCGCCAGAAGCGCCCCGCCGAACATGGTCACCAAGCCAAAGACAAACACCGCCATCCCCCAGTAGGGATCACAGCGGAACACCTGGCATCCCAGGATCAGCAGGCCGAAGATCCCCGCCTTCGTCAAAATGCCGGAGAGCAGAGCGCTGGCCGGGGCCGGAGCCACCGGGTGGGCCTTGGGAAGCCAGATGTGGAGGGGAAAGACGCCCGCCTTGGCCGCAAAACCGAAAGCCGTGAGGCCCCCCGCCAGGTAAAGCGTGCCCCGCTTCTCCCCCCACAGCGCCCGGCAGGCGGGAAGAAGCTCCGAAAACTCCAGGGTCCCCGCCGCATGGCAGAACAAAAACAGGCCCATGAGCGTCACCATGCCGCCGATCACCGCCACCCCGAGATAGGTGACCGCCGCTCCCATGGCCTCCTCCTTCTCCTCGTGGGCCACCCACACAAAAGAGGTGAACGACATGACCTCAAAGAAGAGAAAGGCCGTGAAAAAGTCCGCCGAGAGGAACACGCCCATGACCGCCCCAAGCGTCAGGAGCAAAAACAGATAATACCGGTTCCTGTTCCGGTAAGAGGCCAGATACTCCCTGGAAAAAACCGTCGTCATGACCCACATGAAGGCCGCGATCAGACCATAAAGGACCCGGAACCCGTCAAGCTCCAGATGAAGCCCCAGGCCGCAGAAGCCCTCCCACCGAAACTCCGAGGCCGCAAACCCGGAAGCCGAAAGCCCCGAAGCCAAAAGCCAGAGAACGGCCGCAAACTCCAGGACCACGGCGCCGTCGGCAAAAAGATCCCTGCCCTTTTTCGAGACTCTCCCGATCAGATAGGAAACAAGAGCCGCCGCCATGGGCCAGACCGCCAGAAACAAAAGGAACCCATTCCCGCTCATACCACCACTCCTTCCGCCACGTCCATCATAAAGTGGACCAGAGGCTCGGAATATAAGCCAAAGACCACCAGCAGACAGGCAAAAAACACCATGGGGGCCAGCATCCGCCACCCGGGCTCCGTCCGGGCGGCGGCCGAGGCCGCCCGCTCACCCGCGCTGGGGAACAGCGCCCGGACCGTCACCGTCATCATATAGACCCCCGTCATCAGCGCCGAATAGAGGAGCACGCCGACGGCCGTCACGCCCATCGCGCCGCCCGCCGCCACAGCAGACTCCGCCAGGTTCCATTTGCTGATGAACCCGGCAAAGAGAGGGATCCCCATGAGGGAAAGCCCCGCCGCCGTAAAGCAGGCGAAGGTCACCGGCATCTGCCGCCCCAGGCCCCCAAGCTCATAGACATAATTTTTTCCTGTCTTGTGCATAATGGCCCCGGCACAGAAAAACGCGCAGATCTTCATGACGGCATGGAACACCATGTGGACCAGCGCCGCCGCCATCCCCAGAGGATTCATCATGACCACGCCGAAGAGCACATAGGAAAGATTGCTGATGGTCGAGTAGGCCAGCCGCCGTTTCAGATGGGCCTCCCGCACGGCCATGGTCGACCCGTACACGATCGTCACCAGCACCGCCCCCAGGACCACATAGTGGGCCCAGGTCCCCCGGATAAAATCCGCGCCGTAGCTGTAATAAGTCAGACGGAGGATCGCAAAAGCCCCCGACTTCACCACGGCCACCGCATGGAGCAGGGCCGTCACCGGCGTCGGCGCCACAGAAGCCTTCGGAAGCCAGCCGTGGACCGGGAACAGCGCCGCCTTCACGCCAAAGCCAAAGAACGCCAGCACATACATGAACAGGATCGTATTGGTGCGGAACCCCGGGACTCCCCGGTTGAGCACGCCGCCGAGGATAAAATCCGCCGTGTTCCCGTAGATCAGGATGAATACCAGCCCCATGAAGGCAAAGGCCGCGCCCCCAATGGAATAATACAGATACTTCCGGCTGGCCGCCCTGGATTCCCGGTTCCGGTAATGGAGCACCAGCGGGAAGGTCACCAGGGTCAGAAGCTCATAAAACAGGTACAGCGTCACCAGATTCCCCGCAAAGGCAATCCCAAGCGTCACCCCGTAAGCCATGGTGTAAAAGGCAAAGAAACTCTTCTGCCGCTCTTCCCCCTCCATATACTCCGAGGCATAGAGCGTGGCGAGGGGCCACAAAAACGACACCAGCCCCGCAAAGACACATCCTGCCCCGTCCAGCCGGAAGAACACCTTGAGGTCCCTTCCCGCCAGATAAAACAACACGGCATCGTCCTTCCCCTTCCCGGAAAGGATCAGCGACCATACAAGGACACTGGATAAAAGGACCACCGCCTCCGTAAACAGCAAACGGTTCCTCTCCCGCTTCTTTCCGTCCCCGTCCTCTCCCGTAGCCAGCAGGAACAGGCCGCCCGCCAGCGGGAGAAGCACCGGAGCCGTCATCCACAACAATCGCAACATCAGAAAATCCCTCCTGCCACCGCCGACACGGCATCAAAGATCACACCCGGAAACATACCAAAGATCAGGCCCCCCGCCGCCAGGACCGCCAGGGGAACTGTCATGAGAAGAGACGGCTCCCGCTTCTTGAGGCCGCCATCGTCAAAATCCGCCCCCGGAAAAAACCCGCGGATCACCACCGGAAGCAGATACCCCGCCGTGAGGAGGGCGCTCGCCAGGAGCACCGCCGGCCCCAGCCAGGAGAACACGCCCGTCCCGGAAGCCAGGGCCCCCTGGGCCAGAAACCACTTGCTCACGAACCCGCCGGCCGGCGGGATCCCGATCAGGGCCAGCGATGCAAAGGCAAAACACCAGACAGTCACCGGCATCTCTTTTCCCACAGCCCGAAACTCCGAGACCCTGGTCTTCCCCGTCTGGAAGATCATGGCCCCCGCCGCCAAAAACAGCGCATTCTTCACCAGAGAATGGAAGACCACATGGAGCAGAGCCCCCACGAAAGCCGTCCGCTCCAGAAGGGCAAGGCCAAACAAGATGTAAGAAACCTGGCTCACCGTAGAATAAGCCAGCCGCTTCTTGAGGAGCTTCTCCCGAAACGCCAGCATCGAGCCCATGAAGACCGTGACCAGAGTGAGGATCAGCCAGACCGTCTGGACCCAGCTCCCCCGCAGAAGCTCCGGCCCGATGACAAAATAGACCGCCCGGACGATCCCCAGGACCCCCATCTTCGTAATCACCCCGGAAAGCACCGCGCTGGCCGGCGCAGGCGCCTCCGGATGGGCCGTGGGAAGCCAGCCGTGCATCGGGAACATGCCCGCCTTGGCCCCGAAGCCGACGATCAGACAAAGCGCCGAGGCAAAGAGGATCCCCGGATGGCCCAAGACCGTCCCGTCCAGGATCCCGCCGGGAGCAAAATCCCCGAGGCCGCCGAAGCCCGCCAGGAACAGGATCCCAAAGAGGGCCAGGAACGCGCCCGCCACCGAATAAAACAGATACTTAAGACCCGCCAGGATCGCCGGCCTGGTCCCCTCGTGGAACACCAGGAACAGGGACGTAAAAGTCATGGCCTCAAAAAACAAATAAAAGCTGATCAGATTCCCCGCAAAGGAGAGCGCCGCCAGCGCCCCCTCCACCAGCAGGAAACACCCGAAAAACCGTTCCTCATGCTCCTCGTGGTCCATGTAACGGAACGAAAAGATCCCCACCAGAAGCCACAGCGACACCGACAAAAGGGCAAAGATCCGGGAAAGCGCATCCACCCGGAAACAGATCCGCAGCGACCTTCCGAGCTCTCCCAGCAAAAGGGTCCGCTCCCCGCCCGTCAGGCAGAGGGTCGTGAGGGCAAGCTCCAGCAAAAGGGCCGCCGCCACAAAAAACCGCTTTCCCCGCCGTCCCTTCTTCCCCTTCGGCAGCACAAACAGGAGAAGCCCGGCCGCCATGGGAAAAAATACCGGAAACAATAAAAGAAAATCCTGTTCCATGATCATCCTCCTTAACACGTCAGGCAGTACTTATAAGAACATCCCCAGTCCCGCATTGATCCCGTCCACGATGGGCTTGGAAAAGAGGCCCAGGACCAGATTCACCGCCACGAACAGGAAAGACGCCACCTTCAGCATCCTCGACGCCTGATGGGACTCGTCCGGCCCGTATTCACGCTCCGGGGGAGAATAAATACTGATGACAAGCCGCAGGAAATAGATGGCGTTCAGGATCGTGCTGACGGCCAGGCCCAAAATGGTAAAGACCATCTTATGGGGACTCTGGACCGCCGCCGTGGCAAAGAGGAGCTTGGAGATAAAGCCCGACAGCATGGGAAAGCCCACCATGGAGAGGGCCCCCACGGCAAAGGCCAGCCCCGCCGTCCGGTTCCGGTAGCCGGATCCTCTGAGGCTCACATAATCCGTTCTGCCGTCGGAGACCTCGTAAAGCCCCACCGCACTGATAAAGAGCAGGGATTTGGTGGCCGCATGGGTGAGGATGTGGAACACCGCCGCCACCATGCCCGCCTGGGTCCCGAGGCCGATGCCCATGTAAATGTAACCGATCTGGGCCACCGAAGAATAGGCGACCATCCGTCTGGTGTCCGTCTCCCGGATGGCCCGGACGGAGCCGATCAGCATCCCGAACAGGCCGAACACAAACAGCAGGTTCATGACCCCGCTCCCGACCACCGTGCCAAAGCCCAGCACCCGGTAAAACACCTTGATCAGCAGGAAAATATACCCCTTGGACACCAGGCTGGAGAGGATCGCGCTGGCCGCCGGGGTCGCATATCCATAGGTCTCCGGGATCCACGAATGGAAGGGATACAGCCCGCTCTTGACGGCAAGGCCCACGGACATGAGCCCGATAACCACCAGGAGCGGTACGTCATAGCTTCCCGTCCTCACGATATTCTCCACCGCGTCCCTGGCCGGCTCCATCAGGAGATGCCCCGTGATGTCGTAGAGGAGCGTCAGGCTGATCAGGAACATACCGGATCCGAGAAGGCTCATGACCATGTAGCGGATGGCCGCCACGATCCCGTGGCCGTTCTGCCGGATCATGATAAGGCCGCAGGCCGCGATGGTATTGATCTCCACGAACACATAGGCCGTAAAAAGGTCATTGGTATAGATCAGCGCCAGCAGGGAGCTCATGAGGAGGTCCACCAGGATAAAAAACAGATTGGTCTTCGTCCCCTCCACGTCCGTGAACACATGGCTGATCCCTCCCAGGAGCGAGAGGAGCATGATGACGGAAAAGCCGGTCGCCATCAGTGCCTCCAGGATCCCGGCCCGGATCTCATTGCCCCAGGGCGCCGGAAAATGCCCCATCATATAAATAAAGCTTTCCCCGGTCTGTACCGTATAGAACAGCACCGAGCCCGACAGCACGATCTGGGCCGTCACCATGAAAAGACAGAGCCGTTTCGCCCAGTGCCCCTTCAACACCGAGGAGACGATCCCGCAGAACATGGCCAGGATGATCGAAAAAAACGGGAAATTCCGGATAAAGTCCATTACTCCCCCTCCTTTCTCCACTGGAAGACGATCTCGTCCAGATCCAGAGAGCCATACCTGCGGTAAAGCCGGATGGTCAGGGACAGCATGAGGGCCGTCACACTGACCGACACCACGATCCCGGTGAGCACCAGCCCGTCGGGAATGGGATTGGTGTAGGCGGAGGCATCCATGACTCCCTCGGAAAGGATGGGTACCTGCCGCCCGAAAATATATCCCTTCGCCGCCAGGAACAGATACACCGCCGTGTCCATGATATTGAGCCCAATGATCTTCTTGATCAGGTTTTTGTGGAGCAGGAGCGTCGTGAAACCGATCCCGAACAGGATCATCGACACCGTTTCCTCCATATTAGCCGCCAGATGCGCAAGCATACTCACATGCCCCCCTTCCGGAACAACGTATAAAAAGCGTACATGGTGCAGGCCACCACCAGTCCCACGCAGATATTGAGGGGCAGGATCAGACCGCTGGAGAGAATAGATCGGAAGAGCGTCGT
>CAJUOF010000279.1 GCA_910587905.1 uncultured Lachnospiraceae bacterium | reverse complement strand
CGAGGGCGGAGGCGGAATGTGAGCGGATCGTCGGGGGGCTCGGAAGAGACCGGTATTATCGGATCACCGGACAGCCGCCCAGCGCTTCTTACAGCCTCCCCAAGATTTTGTGGCAGAAGGAGCATATGCCGGAGCTTTACGGCCGGGCATTCCGGTATGTGCAGGCCAAGGATTTTATCAATTTCATGCTGACGGGGAGGATCGTCACGGACCCGACGGACGCCGCCTATACCATCGCCTATGACATTACGAGGCAGGATTGGTCGGAGGAGGTTCTTGGCTGTGCGGGGATTACGAGAGAGCTGTTTCCGGAGGTGGTGCCCTGTGAGACGGTGATTGGCAAGGTTACGAGGGAGGCATCTGCCGCTTGCGGACTTTTGGAAGGAACGCCGGTGGTGGCCGGAGCCGGTGACGGATCGGCGGCCCATCTGGGTGCGGCCTGTGTGGAGCCCGGAGACAGTTACCTCTGTCTGGGGAGCTCTACCTGGCTGGTGACGGAGACGGACCGGTTGATTCTGGATGGGGCCTGCCGGATGCAGACAGAGCCCCATGTCATCCCCGGACGGTATGTGTATCTGGGAACCATGCAGACCGGGGGCCTGGCCCATTCCTGGGCAAGGGAGAGGCTGTCTTCTCCGCCGCTTTCTTTTGACATGATCGAGAACTTGGTTTCAGGAAGCCTGCCTGGGGCGGGGGGAGTCCTCTTTCTTCCCTATCTTATGGGAGAGCGTTCGCCTTGGTATGATTTGCGGGCTAGAGGGGCTTTCCTTGGCCTTGGACAGGAGACCTCCCAGGGGGATTTTTACCGGGCGGTCATGGAGGGAGTCGCTTTTAATCTGAAGCTTCTCCTGGACGTGATGGAGCGGGACGCTCCGGTGGGGGATATTGTCCTGATTGGCGGTGGTGGAAAGAGCAGGGCCTGGAGGCGGATTTTGGCGGACGTGTTCCAAAAAAGGATTCGGATTCCGGCCAACGTGGAGGAGGGAACCAGCATCGGCGGCGCTCTGATTGGAGGTGTCGGGGTGGGAATCTTCCCGGATTATTCGGTGGCGAAGGATTTCCTACGGTTCCCTGAGACGGTGGAACCGGACCCGGAGACCGCCGCCCGCTATGGGAAACTGTGCCACATTTTTGAGGACGCTTACGGGGCTTTGCGGGAAATCTCCCACAGACTTTCGGGGCTTCTGTGATACAGAGGATATCTGTGGTGCAGGAGCTCCGTTCTTTTGTGTGAGGAAAGGCCGCCGGGGAGACCCGGCGGCTTATAAATTGTACTAAAAATAGAACTTCATGTTCTGGGTGTTGTAGAGCTGGCTGGACAGGAAGGAGGGCGTGCCGTCCAGGGCGGCATGGGAGTCCCGGAACAGGAGCAGAGGGGTGCCGGACTTGATATTTAGAAGCTGGCACTCGTGAGTGCTGGGGAAGCAGGTCTCCAGGGTTCGTTCTGTCACCGTAAACTGGAAGTTATGTTTTTTTAATATGGCGAACAGGGAGCCGTTCAGGTCTTCTTCAAACAGGTAGGCGAATCCGGGCGGATAGTGGTTGGTCTCGATCATGGTGGGATTCCCGTCGACACTGCGCAGCCGTTTGGAACGGATGAGCTTGGTCTGGGGATCGATCCGGAAGTAATTCACCTGCTTGTCGGTGGGAAAGACCCATTCGATGGACAGTAGTTGGGTGAAGGGGGTCTTTCCCGCAAGAATGCAGGAGCGGTTGAAGCCGATGGCGTCATTGGCGGGCTGGGAGATGGAGGGCTGTGCGACGAAGGTGCCTTTTCCCTGGGAACGGACGAGGAGTCCGTCGTCCACCATCTCTGCGATCGCCGTTCGCACGGTGATGCGGCTGACGCCGAATTCATGCATCAGAGTGAGTTCGGAGGGAAGGCGGTCGCCTTCCTGGAGTTTTCCGCTGGTGATCTGTTCTTTTAATATGCCAAGTACTTGCTTGTACATGGGTATATTGCTGTTTGGATTGATGAGTGATTGCTGGTTACCGGCCATGTTTCTTTTCCTTTCTTTACCCGGATGGGATAGCATTATCCATATTGTATCATCTTAGAACATTCTATTCAAGCGGAAGCTCAAGGAGAGTTTTGGGGATGGGAGCGGCGATTCCTTCCTAAGTGTTCCAAAGCTGTTTGACGGCCAGGGCGATGCCATGTTCGTCACAGGACTTGGTGACCAGGTCTGCGGCGGCTTTCAGGGCCGGGGCTCCGTTTTCCATGGCGACTCCCACGGCGGCGTATTCCAGCATGGGCCGGTCGTTCATGCCGTCGCCAAAGGCGGCCAGGTTTTCACGGGTGAGGCCCAGAAGGGAGAGGAGTTGTTTCAGGCCGGAGGCTTTGTCGATTCCCCTGGGCATAACTTCGAGGAAATAGGGGGCGGAGGGGGAGACGGTGCAGGACGCACCCATTGCCTTTCGGAGTCCGGATTCGCCGCCATTTGCGATTTGTTTTGGGTTTCCGACCACGAGGACTTTGTTGACGGGGAAACAGACTTCTTCCCGGAAGGAGGGGATCCTGCGGACGGGGAGGCCGTTCAGACTGGCTTCGAACTGAACGTATGGGTCCCTTTCGTCCAGGCACAGAAGCTCGGACTCGGTGTAGGTTACTGGGGAGAGACCCAGGGTGAGGGCAACGTCGGCGACGGCCCAGGCGGTTTCGGGATCCATCGGTTGGTCGTAAATTCTCTTCCCGGTCTTTAGGGAGACGATGGCTCCGCCGTTGAAACCGAGGAGATAGCTGTCTGTTCCGGTCAGGGAAAGGCTCTCGGCGACAGGCCAGATGCCATTCGGGTGACGGCCGGAAGCCAGGACGATCCGTACACCGATTTGTTTCAGATGCCGGAGGGCCTGGATGGTGGAGGAGAGTAGTTCCTTTTGGGAGGTCAGGAGTGTTCCGTCCAGGTCGAAGGCGGACACTTGGAGTTTGTTGGTATTATTCATATGTTCTCCTATATATTCATTAATTGTTATAATATGTTATATAACATTATATTATCATTTTTGGAGAAATTTGTAAATAGGATTTGTGAAAGATGGGGAAAGGAGAAGGGCCGGGATCACCGCAGGGGGAAGGATTTGCGGTGGCCCCGGCCAGGGGGGAGGGAGTCAGGAAGTGTGGTCAGAGAGGATCGGGATTGCGTCCGCCAGGGTTTTCACTTTTGCGTAGGCGTATCCGGGGAGTCGCTCGGTGGGATCCTGGAGGTCGGGAACGACGATCACCTTCATGCCGGCGGCCTTTCCTGCCAGGAGACCGTTTCTGGAATCTTCAAAGACGATACAGGAGGCGGGATCTTCACAACCGAGGGCTTCGGCGGCCATCTGGAATATTTGGGGATCCGGCTTTCCTCTCGTCACCATATCGCCGCCTAAGAGGACGTCGAAGTATTCGGTCAGATGGACATTTTCGATGTAAGCCGCCACTTTGTTCCGGGCGGAGGAGGATGCGACGGCGATCCGGCAGTGATTTTTTTTGAGCCAACGCAGCAGTTCGATTAGGCCGGGCTTCACGGGCAGTCCATGTTGGGCGATGTAGTGCCTGGTCCATGTTTCGCTGATGGCGTAGCACTGGTCACAGGTGTATTTGGTGCCGAACAGCTCCGGGAATCGTTCCACTGTGGAGGCGTGGTTGAGGCCGATGATGGAGATCAGCTTGTCTTTGGGGAAGTCCATGCCGGTCTCTGGGGCGACGGATTGTTGGAAGGACTCTACGAACAGGCGCTCGGTGTCGAACATCAGCCCGTCCATGTCGAAGATCGCATACTGGAATTTCATGGGAACACCTCTCTATGTATTATTTGTTCTATCATGTCTTATAACATATTTCCTGCAAAATTGCAAGGGAAGGATCTCTTGAATTTTGCGGCAGAATCTTGTCAAGGGGGATGGGGATGGGTATAATATAGGGAGCCCGCTGATTTTGGAAAGTGGGACTTGACAAACATACCGTGAGTATGATATAAAAAACATACCGTCGGTATGTAGAGGGAGTGCAGCGATGGCAAGGAATAGACACCCGGAGGAGACGGTGAACCGAATTCTGGATGTTTCGCTCCGTCTGTTTTTGGAGAAGGGGTATGAGTATACTTCGCTCCAGGACATCATTGACGGGCTGGGGAATTTGAGCAAGGGGGCCATTTATCACCATTTTAAGTCGAAGGAGGAGATTCTGGAGGCGGTAACAGACAAATTGATGGGAAGTTCCAACCGGATGCTGGCAGCCATTCGGGATCGGAAGGATTTGAACGGGCAGGAGAAGCTTAAGACCATTTTCCGGGAATCTCTCATGCGGCCGGGCCAGGAAGAGCTGTTTGCGGTGGCGCCGGATATCGGGAAGAATCCCAAGCTGTTGTTCAGCATTCTCAGGGACACGGCGGACGTGGTGGCGCCCCAGTATATTCTTCCGATCATGGAGGAGGGCATCCGGGACGGCTCTATTGTGACGGATTATCCGGCAGAGCTGGCGGAGCTTGTGATTTTGGTGGCCAATGTCTGGATGAATCCCATGGTCTTTGAGGATTCTCCGGAGTCTTCCAGGCGGAAGTTCTTGTTGTTTGCCCAGATGATGGAGGGATTTGGGCTGGATGTCATCGACGGAGAAATGCTGGCGAGGCTGGAGGAATTGGCTGGGATCTATCAGAGGAATAAGTAGGCCGGGGAGGTCTTTGACCCAGGGAAGTTTCTGTCCCGGAAACGGGGCAGATTTTTTTGAGACAATACATACCGTTGGTCGGTACTTGTCGGACCGATGTTTGACGAGATGGAGGCCGGAACTTGAACGATTGGAGGCTTTAGGGATGGAAAGGAAGTTGTTTTCGAAAGATTTTTTGCTGGTGGTGGCGGGGCAGATCGTGTCTCTGTTTGGCAATGCGGCCATTCGGTTTGCCCTGCCGCTGTATCTGCTCAACCTGACCGGGTCGGCGGCGCTTTATGGGATGGTGACGGCCTGTGCCTTTCTGCCGGCGGTCATTCTCTCGCCCTTTGGCGGGATGATTGCGGACCGGGTCAACAAGCGGAACATCATGGTGGCGCTGGATTTTTTCACGGCGGCGGTGTTATTTGTCTTTTTTGTTTTGTCTTCGTCCGGCGGGCTTTCTTCGGGGGATGGCCTGGTGGTGCTTTTGACGGTGACGTTGATGGTCCTATACGGCATTGCCGGGGCTTATCAGCCGGCGGTGCAGGCCAGTGTGCCGGCTCTTTTGGGGCGGGAGCATTTGATGGCGGGCAATTCGGTCATCAATGTGGTGAATTCTCTGGCTTCGCTTCTCGGTCCGGTGCTCGGGGGGATTTTGTACAGTGCCTATGGCCTTCGACCGGTGTTGATCCTCTGTGTGGCCTGTTTCTTTTTGTCGGCTGTCATGGAGTGTTTTATTCGGATTCCTCAGGAAAAGCGGGTGAGGAACGGTGCTTTTTTGGAGATGGTCCGGCGGGATTTTTCGGAGAGTTTTCGCTTTATGCGGAAGGAGAAACCCATGGTGGGGAAGGCGATTTTGGCGGCTTTTGGGCTAAATCTGTTTTTGTCTGCCATGCTGATGGTGGGGATTCCCTATCTGGTGACGGAGGTGCTTCTTTTGGAGCCTGCTCTGGCGAACCGGCTCTGCGGCTTCGCCCAGGGCAGTTTGGCGGCGGGCGGCCTTGCCGGTGGGATTCTGGTGGGGATCTTTGGGAGGCGTCTGGAAATCGGAAAGGCGGGGCGGCTTTTGATGATCTGCGGGGCCGGCGTCTTTCCCATTGCGGGGGCGCTGTGCTTCCTTTCTTCGGCGATGGCGATTTTTCTGGTGATTGCGGTCTGCAGCTTTGTGGTCGTGCTGTCTGCCACCATGTTCACAGTGCAGATCATGTCTTTTGTGCAGGCGGAGACGCCGCCTGCGCTGGTGGGGAAGGTCATTGCCCTGATCATGGCCGTCAGCATGTGCGCCCAGCCTTTGGGGAGCGGGCTGTACGGATTTTTGTTTGAAGCGTTGGAAGGACTTTCGTTTGTAGTGGTCCTGTTTTCCGGAGTCTGTTCTTTTTTGGTGGCGGTCTTTACGAGAAAAGTTTTTCGGGAGTTTTGCCCTTCGGGAAAGGTCTGAATTCCCCCGAGGGCTCAGCTATCATCACAGCCATGATCACGGTTGTCATTGCAACCGTAATCACGGCTGTGATTTCAGTGATGCGGTCAGTCGTAATGGATGCCGTCCCAGTAGATGCACCGGTTCACGATGGTTTCCGGCATGAGCTCGACGCCCTCCAGGGCCCACTTTTTGTATTCCTCGAAGCCGGTCCGGTCGATGATGTAGCCGACGTGTTCTTTGCCGCCGGGGGCGTTGGGGTCAATGTGGGCTTTCACGAAGCGGTAGGTGTTGAGGATGATTTTCAGAATGCTGTCTTCGTCGGCCCAGAGAAGGAAGTCCTTTCCCAGGCGGGGATTGCGCTTCCCGGTCCGTCCCATGAGGGTGAGCCGATAATATTTTTTCTGGCTTCTGGTGAAGGCCCTGGTGGGGCATTTGGTGATGCAGACGCCACATCCGATGCATTTCTCCGCATCCCGGACGATCTTATAATTTTCCATGCGCAGGGCGTTCACGGAAAGGCTCTTGCAGCCTTTGATGCAGGCTTTGCAGGCCACGCAGCGGCTAGGATCGTACTGGGGCAAGGTCATCCCGATGATGCCGAAGTCGTGGAGGCGGACTTTGGCGCAGTCGTTGGGGCAGCCGGTCAGGGCGATCTTGAAGTGGAGATCGTTGGGGAAGATGGCTTTTTCGATTTTTTTTGCGAAGTCTGCCGTATTGTAGTTGGCAAAGGGGCAGACGTTGTTTCCAATGCAGGCGCTCACGTTCCTGGTGCCGGAGGCGGGGTAGCCGCAGCCCTTCTCGGTCTGGTTGATGTCCAGGAGCTCAATGATGGGCTGGAGCATCTGGTTGATGGCGTCCATGTCTTCTAAGCGGATGCCTTCGATCTCGAAGCCCTGCCTGGTGGTCAGATGGACGACACCGTTTCCGTAGGTCTCGGCGATCTCTTGGACCATGCCGAGGATTTCGGCTTTCAGGTAACCGCCCGGCACACGGATTCTGGAGGCGCCGATTCCCCGTTCCTTGCTGATTCGGTATGCGTTTTTCTTCGCTTTTTTGGTGTTGATATCTAAACTCATGGGTATACCTCCTAATCGACCAGTGTTTTTCCTTCATCGTAGCGGAACACGGGGCCGTCCAGACAGACATAGGCGGAGCCGATCCGGCAGTGGCCGCATTTCCCGAGGCCGCAGCACATTTTCCGTTCCTGGGATATCCAGATGTTTTCTTCGGGGATGTCTCGTTTCAAGACTTCGGCCACGGTGAATTTCATCATGGCGGGCGGGCCGACAATGAGGAAGACGGCCTGGGCGGGGTCTGAGACGGAAAGCTCGGGAATATATTTGGTCACCAGTCCCACGGGGCCTTCATAGTCTTCGGGGGCTGTGTCCACGGTGCGGATGACGGTCATGGCCTGTTCCCACCGGTCGAAGTCCTCCCGAAAGAGGATGTCTGCGGGGGTTTTGAAGCCGGCGACCAGGGTCATTCCCTGGATTTGCCTGGGATGGGCGGAATAATGGTCGACAATGCCTTTCACCGGAGAGAGGCCGGTGCCGCCGGCAATCACGAACAGCTCCTTTCCGTCGTAATCCTCGGTCCGAAAGCCATTGCCGTAGGGACCTCGTATGAGCAGAGTGCTCCCTCTGTAATGTTCAAAAATCTGGTTTGTCACGGCGCCGACCCGGCGGATGGTGAGATCCACAAAGTCCGAGCCGATGCCGCTGACGGAGATGGGGGCTTCGCCGTATTTGGGGATGGAGACCTCGAAGAATTGCCCGGGCCGCACGGGGCCGGAATAGCTCATGCGGAAGGTGTATTCAATGTCGGTGTGGCGGATGACTTCTTGTACCCGGGAGGGAAACGGAAGATATGGATTGTTCATTGGGCAACCTCCTTTGCAAGGGTGTTCAGGATGTTGACGTAGGAGATGTATTCGGGGCAGACGGCTTCGCAGCGGCCGCAGCCCACGCACATTTGGAAGCCGAAGCGCTTTTGGAAGTCACTTATCTTGTGGAGCACCTTGAAGCGGAGCCGATCTGCCTGGCTTTGGCGAAAGCTTCCGCCCCCGGCCACATCGGTGTAGCCGTCCACCTGGCAGGAGGCCCAGACTCGTCTCCGTTCCCCCACGTTTTCGTTGTCTTTGTAATGGATGTCCTGCATGGTGAAGCAGGTGCAGGTGGGGCAGACGAAGTTGCAGCGACCGCACCCGATGCAGCGGCTCCCGTAGCTTTCCCAAAGGGGATGGGCATGAATGTCCTCGGGGAGGGAGGAGGGGAGGGTGACGCTCTCTTTGTTGGTCTCTATGTATTCCGGCGTCACCGGGCAGGGGACGGCTCCGTCTGTCCCTGCATAATCCTGAAGGAATGCCTCCAGCTCCGGGTGCCTGCAGTCGGCGAAGACGGCGTCTTCGGTCACTTTCAGATAGAGGTCATAGGCATCGGTTTGGTTGGTTCCCATGGAGACGCAAAAGCCGGTGTCGCAGGTTTTCGGGCATCCCATGAGGACGAAACGGGTCTGATCCTGCAGGCGTTTGTAGTAAGGGTCCTCGTTCCCGCTTTCCAGGTAGATGGCGTCCAGGCGTTTCAGGGCGTGAAGGTCACAGCTTCGGAGGAAGACCAGCCGTTTTTTCTCCGGGAGGGAGGGGATCGCGGTCTGGTCCTCGGTGAAGTAAAACAGGGTTTCGTTGACGGGGAGCAGGGCTTCCTTGAAGGAGTAGTCTGATTTTTTTTCGAATTCGATCTCAGACAGGGAGCGGACGGTTCCGTAGCGGACCACGTCGGTGTCGGAGTAGCATCCTTCTCCGGCAAAGACTTTCGGCGCAAGGATGTGATAGTGCTCGCTGAGTCGCTGGAACAGCCGGTCGGCGTCTGTTCTTGGCATCTGGTATCCCATTGGCTTTCCTCCTGTATGGCTTTTTTTCAGTTTACCGGAAAGAGAAAAAAATTTCCGTGACGTTTGTCACGGAATGGGATTTTATCTGTTTCAGAGTTTTATCTGTTCCAAAGTTTCAGTTGTTCCGGGTCGGGGATGGTGATCTTTTTTTTCTCCATATGGATCAGGCCGAGACCGCAAAGCTTCCGGCAGGCCCTGGAGGTGTTCTCTCTGGGTGCTCCCAGGAGGTCGGCCAGGAAGGTGACGGTTAAGTCCATGTCGATGAGAATTCCATTTTGGGAGGGCACGCCGAAGTCTCTGGCCAGTTTCCAGAGTTTGGAGGCCAGCTTCCGCTCCAGGTAGACGTTCCCAACAGTATTTTTCAACTGGTATTCCAGCCGTCGGATTTTTTGTTCCTGGTAGGCCAGCAGGGTGCGGGCCAGAGCGAAATCCTGTTCCATGAGGGTCAGAAAGACTTTTCTTTGGATTTTAAACAGGTGGCAAGGCTCTAAGGTTTCGCAGAAAACGCTGTTGTATTCCTGAGTTATGCTCTCGTTGGCAAGATGACCGTTCCCCAGGACGAACAGTATTTTCCGGCCTCCGTTTTTCGTCAGGTTGTAGATGATTACTTTGCCGTTTAAAAGAAAGTAGAGACTGTGGTTATCTTCTCCGGCCCGGAGGCAGAGGTGTCCCTTGGGGCAGGTGACGGCCGTCCCCTGTGCCAGGAAGATGTTTTTTGTCTCCGGCCTGCAGTCTGCGAGGAGGTCGAGTTGGCGGTTCATGGACGTTCTCCGAAAAGGCTGAGTGTATCTGGACCAAAGCGAATGGCGGTCGGAACGGCCGTTTCCTTGATTTTGTCTATCGTATCAGGCATGTGGTGGACTCCTTTCGTTGTGGGGCTTGCCGCATCGTTCGGTAGATGGTGGGGCATTCCAGGGTTACGGCGAGATTTTGGTATTATTATATGGTATGAACGGAATGGCGTCAATGGTTCGCCCTTTCTTTTGGCAATCGGTTCAAGTGAAAAATCTGCTCTTGAACCTGCTGTTCAGAACAGGTATAATAGGGATATTATGTTTACGGATGGAGACGTTGAGATGAAGACCGGAACGATTTTAAAGAACAAGTATTATCTGTATCTGACGGAATTTTTTGCGGGCATGTCCGTCATGGCCGTGGAGCTGGCGGCAAGCCGGCTCCTGGCGCCTTATTTCAGTTCGTCCCAGATCGTCTATACGATCATCATCGGGACGGTGATGATCGCCATGGCCCTGGGGAATATCTGGGGCGGGAGAACGGCGGACAAGAATCCCAACCCGGACAGGCTCTATGCCCGCCTGATGGTTTCGGCCGTCTGGATCGCGGCCATTCCGCTGGTGGGAAAGTACATCATCATCGGGATTTCGGCCCTTCTGGTGTTTACGGTGAGCAGCAATCTTCTGATCTGGGCGGCATTTTTCACCTGCATGGTGATCTTTGTGTTTCCGCTTTTCCTGCTGGGGACGGTGACGCCGTCGCTGGTCAAGTATACGGTGGACAGTCTGGATGACAGCGGGAAGGTGGTGGGCACCCTGGGGGCCTTCAACACCATTGGGAGCATCATCGGCACCTTTCTCCCCACGTTCGTGACCATTCCGGCGGTGGGGACCTCGGTGACGTTCCTGATTTTTTCCAGTATTCTGCTTCTTCTCGGGCTGGCCTATTTTGTCAGTGCGAGGATGAGGCTGGTGAAGAGCGCGGTCTGCGTACTGCTGTTTGCGGGGTGCAGTGTGTCGGCCTTTTTTGACAGCTTTGCCTTCTGGGAGGAGGACCTTCTCTATGAGGGAGAGTCCATCTACAATTATCTGCAGGTGAAGGAGACGGACGACAGCGTGATCCTTTCCACCAACGTGCTGTTCGGCGTCCAGTCCATCATGAAAAAGGACGAGAGCCTGACGGGAATGTACTATGACTATGCCCTGGCAGCCCCGGTCATGGCGGGGGTCCCGGAAAAGGAGGAGCCGAAGATCCTGATCCTGGGCATGGGGACGGGAACCTTTGCCGCCCAGTGCGGCCGGTATTTTTCCCATGCGTCGGTGGAGGGGGTGGAGATCGACCAGAAGATCACGGATCTGGCCGGGGAATATTTCGCTCTGCCAAAGACCGTGGAGGTGGCCACCTACGACGGGCGGGCTTATCTGAATGTGAACCGGGAGAAGTATGACGTGATCATGGTGGATGCCTATCAGGACATCACGATCCCGTTCCAGATGTCCTCGAAGGAATTTTTTTCCATGGTGCGGGACCATCTGACGGAGGACGGCGTCATGGTGGTGAATATGAACATGCATACGGAGAAGGAGGGGAATATCAATCAGTACCTCTCGGATACCATCGCGTCGGTGTTTCCGGAGGTCTACACGGTGGAGGTGCCCCACACCACCAACCGGGAGCTGTTTGCCTGCGTGAAGGAGGGCGGCCCGGAGCGGCTTGACCGGCCGGCCCTGGAGCCCGGGCAGGGGGAGCTCGGGGCCATGATGGAAAAGGTGGCCGGCGGCCTTTCGACGTATGAGCGGGGCTCGTATCTTTTGACAGATGACAAAGCCCCGGTGGAGCTTCTCGGCATGTCTGTGATCGACGAGCTGATCCAGAATGAGGTCGGCTACTACCGGGAGATCTTTGAGGAGGAGGGCGTCTCCGGGCTGCTTGACCGCCTGTGAGTGTTCCGCCAGGCGGTGGGGGTCATGGAATGGGCCTCCCGGAAAGCCTTGGCGAAGTAGCTCATTTCCTGGAAGCCGCAGGAGGCGGCGACGGCGGTGACGGGCTCCTCGGAGGATGCGAGCAGTCCGGCGGCTTTCTGGAGGCGGTATTGTCTCAGGTAGCGGACCGGTGTCGTCCCGATGACATGTTTGAAGCAGCGGAGGCATTCGCTCTCGCTTATGAGGGCGCTTCCTGCGATCCTCCGGACGTCGAGCTCCTCGGAGCTGTGGCCGTGGATGTACGCCAGCATCTGTTTGAGCCGTTCCTGTTCCCGCAGGGCTCTTGGGGAGGGGCGGCTTTGCCCGGCGGCCGGCCGGTTGGCGTGCAGGAGATACAGGAAGTCCGACAATGCGTTCCGGACGGAGAATTCGAAGCCTGGAGGTTCCTCGGAGCAGGAGCGCCAGGCTTTTTCTGCGGCCAGGAGGGCTTCTTCCTGCCAGGGGATGCCGCGGCTCAAGAGGCAGAAGGGAAAGCCGGAGTCAAAGAGCAGAGGCTCCAGGTATTTCTGCCAGAAGATGCTGTCCATGCCGCCGCCCACCAGGCGGCCGTGGAAGACGAGGGAGTGGAGCCTGCAGGAGGCGTCCTCCCCTTTTTGCATCTGATGGAGGGTCTCCTTGTTGAGGAAGATCCCGTCTCCCTGTTTTATGGTGAGGATAGTGCCGCCCGCGGATGCGGACAGGGTCCCCTCGGCGACGGTCACAAGCTCCAGCTCTTCGTGCCAGTGCCAGGGGACGGACAGCTCGTTGAGATCGTCACGGTAGCAGGCGGCGGGAAAGGCCGGCGTTCCGTGGCGGGCAAGCTCTTTTCCCTGTTCGTCTGCCAGGGCAGTGCAGGAGGATATGCTCATGTGGGCTCCTTTCTGACGGTTTTGTCATAGTTTCCGGGCGGATATTTCCTAACGGAAGCTTTTTTTTTCTGTTATGCTATAAGCATAATACAGAGTGCGGAAACTTGCAACACACGGAAACGAAAAGGAGGATGAGATGATTGATCTGCACATGCACAGCCATTACAGCGACGACGGGGAGTTTACGCCAAAGGCCCTGGCCCTCGGGTGCCTGGAGGCGGGGATCGGCGTTTTTTCTGTGACGGACCACAACTGTGTCCGGGCGGACTCTGAGGCCAGGGAAGCGGCAGAGAGGCTTGGGCTTACGTACCTTTCCGGCGGGGAGTTTGACTGTACTTATAATGGAAGGAATTTTCACATGCTGGGGTACGGCATCGACTGCGAGAAGGATTTTTTTGCCGGGGTGGAGCGGGCTGTGGAATCGCAGAGCCGGCGGGCTTCCCTGGAGATGCTGGAAAAGACCAGGGCGCTGGGATTTTCCGTGACGGAGGAGGAACTGGATGGGCTGTCCTCGGAGGAGTCCCGGAAGGGAAAGTGGACCGGGGAGATGTTCGGGGAGGTGCTCCTTTCCAAACCGGAATACGAAGGACATCCGCTGCTTGCGCCTTATCGGGAGGGCAGGAAACGGAGCGACAATCCTTATGTGAATTTCTACTGGGACTTTTATTCCCAGGGGAAGTCCTGTTACGGGGCCGTCACCTATCCGCCCATGGAGGAGCTGATCGGGGGGATCCACGGGGCCGGAGGCATCGCCGTCCTGGCCCACCCGGGTGCCAACTTAAAGGGGCGGGAGAACATGCTGGAAGAGCTTGCGGCCCTGGACTTTGACGGCATCGAAGTGTTCAGCAGTTATCACAGCAAAGCCCAGGAAGAATATTTCCTGGAGGCGGCCGGCCGTTTTGGGAAGCTTATCACCTGCGGGAGCGATTTTCACGGGAAGACGAAGTCGGCCATTTCGTTGGGAGAGGCGGCAGCCCATGGAGGCGGTCTGGCCGGGGAGATCACGGTCCGTGCACTAAAAGAAGGAGGAATCTTATGAAAAACATACCGTTATCTTTACACAATTCCGATGTGGGCAGGGCCAACCTGCGGACTTTTTTCAGGCGGCGAAGGAGGCGGGGTTTGATTATGCGGAGCCGACCAAGATCCAGCTTCAGTATTTTCTGGATGCCGGCTATCAGGCGGAGGATGTGAAGGAGCTGGCGGGGGACCTTAGGCTCTCTGCCGTGAGCTGGCTGGAGAACTGCGAGCGCCAGGGCTATGAATTTGTGGCTATGATGCGGGAGGCGGAAAAGTTGTTTGCCTTGAGCGCCGAGATCGGGGCGGAGGCTATTGAGGTTCTCAGCGGGCCCACGGACTACCGGGCGGTGGAGGCATTCCGGAGGGGGACGCCTTACAGCGGCTATATGGGACTCCAGGGGCTGGCCCTTGAAGAACAGACGGCCTTCACGGTGAAAAACTTCCGGGCTCTCTGCGACCTGGCGGCCCAGTTCGGCCTGATCATCTATTTTGAGCCCCTCTGCTGGACACCCATCGCCTCCCCCCTCCAGAGCGTCCCCGTCTGCAGGCAGGTGGAGCGGGAAAATATGAAGATCGTCTTTGACTTTTTTCACGCCTATATCGGGGGAGTTACGGCGGACTTCATCCGCACCATCGAGCCGGAGCTGATCCTGGGGGTGCATGTCTGTGATTCCCTGGACGTGAAAAAGGGAGAGGTTCCGGTGGAGCCGGTGCTGCGCAACGTGCGGCTGGGCCGCGGTTCGGTGCCGGTCAGAGAATGGATCCGGGCCGTCAAGGAGACGGGCTTTGACGGCTGGTGGGCCTACGAGACTTTCTCAAAGGAAGAGGCGGAGGAAGATCCCATCCTCTTTGCCAAGGAGATCCACGCAAAGCTCCGGGAGATTGTCGGCTGAACCCTTGCGGATCTCGGGCAGGATATGGTAAAATCAGAAAGAATTTGAAAATATCAGCCCGAAGCGGCGGTGGTTGAGGTGAGAGGATGTTAAAGGAAAATCTGGAGGAAGTGGAACGGCGGGTGGCGGCGGCCTGTGAGCGGGCCGGAAGGAAACGGGAGGATGTGACGCTCATCGCGGTCAGCAAGACGAAGCCGGTTGCGGCCATCCGGGAGGTCATGGACTGCGGCGTGGCGGATTTTGGAGAAAATAAAGTGCAGGAGATGTGCGGAAAGATTGAAGAGATCGGGGGATCGCTCCGCTGGCATCTCATCGGCCACCTGCAGAGAAACAAGGTGAAATACATTGTGGACAAGGCGTATCTGATCCATTCGGTGGATTCTCTCCGCCTGGCGAAGGAGATCCAGAAGGAGGCCGAAAAGTGTGATGTGGTCTGTCCGGTTCTGATCGAGATCAACATCGGCGGCGAGGAGAGCAAGGACGGGATTCCAAAGGAAGAGGCGGTCTCGCTGATCCGGGAGATCGCAGGGCTTTCCCGCGTGAAGGTAAAGGGCCTGATGACCATTGCCCCCCCGGTGGAGGAGCCGGAGGAGGCCAGGGGCTATTTCAAAGAGATGCGAAAGCTTTTTGAGGACGTGAAGGCGGAGCAGATTCCCGGCGTGGAGATGAGGGAGCTCTCTATGGGAATGACCGGGGATTTCGAGGTGGCCATCGAGGAGGGCGCTACCATGGTGCGGGTGGGGACCGCCATTTTCGGAGCCAGGCAGTATGCTGTTTAGAGGAAGCAAAAAGAGCAGTTTCGGGGTATCCCGGAGCTGTTTTTTTCATAGGAATAAAACAAAGAGTAGGAAATGAGTCTGTCATGCAGGACGAAAAACTGGAGAACGTTTTGAACTTGGCGCTTAATGTGCCCCAGGCGGAAAGAGAGAAATCTTTGGATCTGGATATAGGTTATAATGAGGAAGCGAATACCTGGGATTTGATTGTGCGGTATACGGGGGATATCAGGCGTCTGGCCAGTGAGAGTGTACGGATTACAGAGCTTCTCGGCGGCTATGCCATCGTGACGCTTCCGGAAAGCGAGGTGCGAAGCTTTTCCTGGCAGCCGGAAGTGGAATATGTGGAGAAGCCGAAAGGCCTTACCTTTGCGGTGGCAAACGGGAGAAGTGTTTCCTGTGTGAATCCGTTACAGTCCGGGAGCAATTCTCTTTTTGGGGCGGGCGTCGTGATCGCTGTCATTGACTCCGGTGTGGATTATTGGCTGGAGGATTTTCAGAATAGTGCGGGTGAGAGTCGGATTTTATTTTTGTGGGATCAGACCGCCGCCGGAACGCCACCGGAGGGCTATCATATCGGTGCAGAATTTACGAGAGAGCAGATCAATGAGGCCATTGCCACGGGGAACCGTTCTCTGGTGCCGTCCCAGGATTTTCAGAATCACGGGACTCCGGTGACAGGGATTGCCGCGGGCAGGGGAAGCCAGGGCGGAAACCGTTACCGGGGAGTGGCTCCGGAAAGCGAACTGATCGTGGTGAAGTTGGGAAATACAGGCGGAGGATTTCCTCGCACCGTAGAATTGATAGAAGCGGTGGATTATGCGGTCCGGAAAATGTTGGAGTACGGATTCCCCATGGTGATCAATTTGAGTTTTGGAAATACCTACGGCTCTCACGAGGGAAATTCTCTGCTGGAATCTTATCTGAATGACATTTCCAATCTGGGGAAGTTGTCCATCTGTGTGGGGAGCGGCAATGAGGGAGGAAGCGGCGGTCATGTTTCCGGTGTTCTTGCCAATTTGCCGGAGGGGATCAGTGGGGAAATGGGAAGTACCAGGGTATCGCTCACCGTGGGAGAGTATGAGACCGGCCTGAACCTTCAGATCTGGAAATCATATGTGGATGAATTCACCATTCAATTGGTTACTCCAAGGGGAGAACGGTTCGGACCGTTCAGCCGTGCCCAGCCGGTGAGTCGTTTTTTTACAGAGGCGGCGGAGATCTTTGTCTATTATGGAGAACCGATTCCATATAGCACTGCTCAGGAGATTTATATGGATTTCATTCCGACGGATTCGTATCTGGAGAGTGGAATCTATTTAATCGAACTGACGCCAATCCAAATTGTGGAGGGTCGTTTCGACATGTGGCTTCCTAGTGAAGGAGTCCTGAATCGGGCCACCAGGTTTGGAAGTCCCACGCCGGACATTTCCCTGACCATTCCCAGCGCTGCAGCAGATGTGATCACCGTGGGAGCCTACGACAGCTATTATCTGACCTATGCGGATTTTTCCGGCCGAGGATACACTCGCATTACCAATCAGGTCAAGCCGGATCTGGTGGCTCCTGGTATCGGCATCGAGACCATCCAGGCCGGTGGAAACTACGGTCCCGTAACCGGGACCTCCTTTGCGACTCCTTTCGTGTCAGGTGCGGCGGCGCTCCTCATGGAGTGGGGCATCGTGCGGGGGAACGATCCCTATCTCTACGGGGAAAAGCTGAAGGCGTACCTGCGCCGCGGCGCAAAGCCCCTGCCGGGCTTTACGGAATATCCCAATCCTCAGGTGGGCTATGGGGCGCTGTGTGTGGAGAATAGTCTGCCGAGGTGAATATTTTCCTGCTTACTGTTGAAAATTATATCGTGGTATCCGCCATTCCTATACAGAAGAACTAATCCAAAAGTGGTTGATATCTTTCTTAAAAAAGGGTATGCTTATGAAGAACAAATATTATTTTGGATGTTTTAATGAAGAGTGAACTATATGCGGAATCGGCTCAGACAATCATGACCAAGTGTGCAGAGATTATTGGATATTTAGCAGCACATAGCATCCATAATTGTTTTCTGTTTTGAGAAAAGTTATTTTGAGAACAAATGAGAGATTTATGAAAAACGATATTTTTGAAGGGAGTGGATCCATGAAGAGAGAAGACTATATTTCTGATGAAGCTGTTGTAAAACGTGTAAATGAAGCGGTGCGAATTGAGCTGGAGAAGAAAAAGGCAATGGATGTTCCGATCATTATATATGATAAAGAATCGCAGATCATATATCAGGAAAACAGCGACGGTTCGAGAGTCGAAGTGGGACGGAGAATGAGAAAGGAGCGCTATAGTGAACGTGTCGCTAAAAAAGCCTGAGATTGTAGTATTTGCAGGGCCGAATGGTTCAGGTAAGAGTACAATTACAGAATTGTTAAAACCTCCGATGGATTATATCAATGCAGATGAAATCAAAAAGCATATCAAATGTTCGGATCTGGAAGCGGCACAATTAGCAGAAAAACAGCGGGAAGAGCATGTGCAGCAGATGGAAGAATTTTGTTTTGAAACAGTGCTGTCAACAGAACGAAATTTAAAATGATTGCATAGGGCGAAAGAAAAGGGATATTTTATCCGTTGTTATTATGCGCTTACGGCAGACCCTATTATAAATGTATGGCGCGTAAAATCAAGGGTGGAATCCGGAGGACATAATGTGCCGGAAGAGAAAATTATTGCAAGGTATGACAGGGCGTTGGGGTTGGTGAAAGAATTGGTGAAGATATGTGATATATGCCATATCTATGATAATTCTGGAAGCAGGCCATTTCGCATATTCAAAAAACGAAAAAAAGAGTATTATTATGCGGAATGTGATGATTGGCGTTTAGAAGATATTCAGGCATTAGTGAATATCACTGCTATGGAAAATAGAGATTTGAACAATATATATGCGGCAAAATAGTGGAAGCTTCAATTAGAAAGCTTTTGACATT
>CAJUOF010000278.1 GCA_910587905.1 uncultured Lachnospiraceae bacterium | reverse complement strand
CGTGTGCTCTTCCGATCTCCTTTGACATCCATGCAGCATTTGAGGAGGCCTATATGAAAACCATCGCAGTCATCGACGACGATATCCATATCGGAAATATGCTGGAGGAAATCCTCGCCGGGGAGGGCTATGGCATCCTGCGGGCCTATTCCGGCACGGAAGCCCTGCTCCTTCTGGAGCGGGAACGGCCGGACCTCATTCTTTTGGACCTGATGCTCCCGGGGCTTTCCGGGGATGAGGTCTTAAAAAAGATCTCCGGCATCCCGGTCATCGTCCTGAGCGCCAGGGCCGGCATCCAGGACAAGGTGACGCTCTTACTCGGCGGGGCCGCCGACTATATGACGAAGCCCTTCGACACCAGGGAGCTTTTGGCCCGCATCGCCGTGCAGCTTCGGAATGCTGCCTCCGCATCCTCCGGGCTTTTCACCTTCGGCGCCCTGTCCTTAGACACGGTAAGCCACGGCGTCTCTCTGAACGGCACGCCCGTCCGTCTCACCAGGACAGAATACGCGATTTTAAAACTCTTGATCCGGAATCCCGGCCAGGTTCTCACCCGCTCCCTGCTTTTAGAGCGGATCAGCCAGGACACGCCCGACTGCACCGAAAGCTCTTTAAAAATCCACGTGAGCAACCTGCGCAAAAAACTGAGACAGGTGGACGGGATCGACCACATCGAGGCCGTCTGGGGCATCGGATTCCGCCTCATCTGAGCGGGAGTCTCCTTGCCCCCGGCAGAACGCCCCGCCTGTCTGTGTCCGGATGATAGGAAGATTTGGCGGATTTTACGAGCATAGCTCAGGTAATTTCAGCCGACCCGGGTTGATGGGGGTGAAATTGCCTGTAACCGGCGGCGCAGTAAATATCCGTCAAACCGACGTATCCGGACACAGACAGGCGGGGCGGCTCTTCCATCTTTACCTTTTCTTTACCCTTTCCTTTACCGTTTTCTTTACCATCCTGCGCTATCATTTATCCCAGGATCCGAAACCCGCGGGTTCCGGGTCCGGCAAGGATAAAGGAGGTTTTTATTTTATGGAATACGTATTGACAGCCGATTCTCTCACAAAGAAATATCGGCATTTCAAGGCCCTGGATCATCTGTCCCTGCACATCCCGAAGGGCGCCATTTACGGCCTGGTGGGAAGGAACGGTGCGGGAAAGACCACGCTGATCCGCATTATCTGCGGCCTGCAGGAGGCGACGGAAGGAGAATACGTCCTCTATGGAAAGCGCAGTACGGAGAAGGACCTTTACAAGTCCAGAAAGCGGATGGGGGCCGTGGTGGAAACGCCCTCCATCTATCTTGGCATGACGTCCGAGGAAAATTTGAAGGAGCAGTACCGGATCCTGGGAATGCCTTCCTTTGAGGGAATCAGGGAGCTTTTGGAACTGGTGGGCCTGGAGGGCACTGGAAAAAAGAAAGCGAAGAATTTTTCCCTGGGGATGCGCCAGCGGCTGGGCATCGCCCTCGCCCTCTGCGGGGAGCCGGATTTTCTGGTGCTGGACGAACCAGTCAACGGCCTGGACCCCCAGGGGATCATCGAGATGCGGGAGCTGATCCTAAAGCTCAACCGGGAACGGAAGATCACCTTTTTGATCTCCAGCCACATCCTGGACGAACTGGCCAGGCTGGCCACCCACTACGGCTTCGTGGACGGCGGCCGCATGGTTAAAGAGTTAAGTGCCAAGGAACTGGAGGAAGCCTGCCGCAAATGTATGCGGGTGGAGGTCACCGACGTGAAGGCCCTCTCCCGCACCCTGGATCAGATGGGTCTTGACTACAACGTCATTTCCCACACCCAGGCGGACATTTTCGCCCAGGTGAACCTCTCCGACCTGGTCCTGGCCCTGGACCGGGAAAACTGCCAGGTCCTCACGGCCACGGAGCGGGACGAGAGCCTGGAGAGCTATTTTATCAGTCTGGTAGGAGGTGCAAGCCATGAATAGGTTGTTGTCTGCGGGATTCGTCCGCCTGAAAAAAGAAAAGTTTCTCTGGATTGCCGTGATCTTCATGGCCCTCTTTGGAATTCTCATGTCCTACAACGCTTACCAGTATAAGCAGGAATATGGCCTGGAGCCTTCCCTCGGCCGGTCGCTCTTCGCCTACGGGCAGTTCGTCGGCATCCTCGCCTCCGTCTTTTCCGG
>CAJUOF010000277.1 GCA_910587905.1 uncultured Lachnospiraceae bacterium | reverse complement strand
AGCTGAAGACGAACCGACTGACGGTGCTGTTTAACGGCAGACATCACGGCAACGAAGCCTCCAGCTTAAATTCGGCCTTTCTTCTGCTGGACCAATGCCTGGAGAGAGAGGATCTGCAGGAGCTTTGTTCCAGGGTGAACCTGATCACCCTGCCCTGGGAAAATATCGATGGGGGAGAACTTCACTGTATGGTGTACAAGGACCATCCCAAATGGCTCTGCCATCCTGCCAGGTATAACAGCGCCGGGTTCGAATTTCGGAAGGATTATAATAATCCGGACACCATTTACGGAGAGGCCCGTGCAGTAAAGAAGCTGTGGAGCCGGTGGCTGTTTGATGTGATTACCGATAACCACGGATTTGAGGGGCACGAGACGACACAGCCTTTTTCCGGTTATTCTTCTCCTTGGTACAAAAGCTTCTGGATTCCGAGGGCACTTTACTATGGATATATTTGGTTTGACAAATCCAATGAGAATACCATTTCTTTTGGAAACAAAGTTCGAACGCAGGTATCCGATTTCATCAATGAGGATCCTGAAATCCGGGAGCGAAATCGGATTTGCCGGGAACGATTCTGGAAATATGCGGAACAATGGTTTCCGGACAGATTCCATACGGATGCCTCTCAAGATGTGATCTTTTACTGGATGGAGACCACGATGCAAAAACGGCCTTCGAACTTTAATTTAGAACGGCCGGAGGTGACAACCCTTGATTGGACCACGGAAGTTTCGGACGAGACTGTGACCGGAGATGAAATGTGGCTCAATGTCCGGGCCCATCTGATTTCAGATCTGGCTCTTTTGCAGGTGTTAAAGGAGACGGAGCTGATTCAAGAGTGCCGGGTGACTGAAAAGGAGGGCCAATCAGTCTATCAGAGTTTTCGCAGGCGTCCTCTGTGGTGAGAGAGGAACAGGCAATTATCTGAGAAAAGAGGAAAAACAGAAGAAGAACAGAAAGGAGAAAATCAAGTGGCAGGACAGACCATTACGACCTTTGCCCAGGATCTCGCATCACTTTATGGGGACTGGGGCGTGGATTCGGAGATTGGAAAGCTCCGCTCCGTGTTGATGCATCGGCCCGGCGGGGAGATTGAAGGGATTACCAGGGAGGACAGCGAACGGCTTGCGTTTGTGATGACAGACGGGGAGGACTATGATCCGGAACTGGTACGGCGGCAGCACGATGCGGTCGCACAAATTTATAAGGAAAATGGTGTCCAGGTGCACTATGTGGAAGAGACTGATCCCAAATGTCCCAATGCCATGTTTTGTCGGGATCTGGTTCTGGGCACCCCGGAAGGGGTCATCATGGCCCGTCCGGGCATTTCTGTGCGTTTGCCGGAGGTCCGATATGCGGCCCAGGCGGTGGCAGGTCTCGGTGTTCCAATTATCAAGACAGTCAACGGTTCCGGAACCTTCGACGGGGCTTGTATTTTCTGGATTGACCGGGAGACTGTGATTTTTGGAACCGGAACCCGCTGTAATTCGTCCGGCTATCGGCAGGTATGCGAGGAGCTGTCCAATATGGGCGTGAACAATATCTATACCATCAGCATTCCAAGAAGGCTCAAGCATCTGGACGGTATGCTGGCCATCGCAGATTATGACGTGGCGCTGGCCTTTTCCAGGAGCACACCGGAGCTTGTTTACGAAGCGTTGGAGAAAAGAGGCTTCCGCGTTCTGGAAATTCCTACACTTGAAGAGCGGGACAATCTGGCTGCCAATCTTGTGGCTCTGGAGCCTGGAAAAGTTGTCATGCCGGCCGGGAATCCAAAAACGAGACAATTGCTTGTGGAAGCTGGAATTGAGTGCATTGAGGTGGATGTAAGCGAATTAAAAAAGGGCGGCGGTGCTCTCCACTGCATCACGGCATTTTTAAAAAGAGAGCCGATTCCGGTATATCCGGTGCGGGAATGAGAGTGAGAACTCCTGCACCGTAAGTGTTCCCTCACCAGGTTTACAGCATACCTTGATACTCCAAAAGCAGTTCTTTGGCGGCCGGGTTGATGATCAGGGAACCTGTCTCCAGATCAAAGGCGGCGATCCTGGCCTGACAGTAACCGTTCTGGTAATAGCCGTAACCGCGGTAATAGCGGAAGCGGCGGACGGTTCGACGAACAGATTCCGGAATGCGCTGTTCACTGATAAAGATGCCTGTCACATACGTATAAATATGGTCGGAAGGTGGGGAAGCGAGACCTCTCCGGATCATCTGGGGCTCAATCAGGGTGGCAATCTGTTCCATAAAATGATCCAAATCGTTCTTTGACAAGGTTAAGGTGCTGCGGATAAATGCATGCTCAAAACAGTGATAATGGCTGTATGAGGCGTAAACATCGTAGATGGTATCGCCGAGTTCGTAGGGGCAAAGCAGCTCGTGGTCGCCGGCATAATATATGGTAAGCCTTCTTAAAAGGTCTTTTGGTTCTCGCATAAAACGCTCCTTGACGGTATGAGAATCCTGTGGTAAACGTCATTCGCCCAAATCGACGAAATACGACATGGAACAGATAAAAGCATACCATCATTTCGGGAGAGTTGCAAGGAGAAACTTCTGCAAAAAGGTCGGATCCAGAAAAAGCCCTTCTGCATATTCGATGTAGGGGGGACTTTTTTTGTACTCCGAATAAAAAAGCGGAACATCTGCGGAAAATCCTTTTGGCACAGAAAAGAAGAGCCCTTCATGTTTTTGGTAACAGGTTTTTGCCGTGGCCTTTTTTCGATGGGAGGGCTCCACAAAGGCCGCCACACTTTTGTGGATGGCCTGATCTTCTGCAGGCAGATAATAGTAATTGGCATAGTCCCCAAAAAAGTATTTGAGGGTTCCACGGACAAGAGGAATGGAGAGCGTGAGGGTACTCTGCAGGCAGGAAACTCGACTGTTCTCCGTGAGGAATTGACAGGGGAAGGGCAGGGTACAGGAGGGATTCTCACAGGTGACGAGAAGTTCCCCGGAGTCAAGCAGCCGTTCCGATTCCGGGAGGAATTTCCCCCGAAAGAAATCCCGGTAAGAAAGCAGGGAGAGCAGGGAGGGCAGTCCTTCGATGTCCTCCGCATTGTGGAGTAGGAGAGCGTCATACAGGGAACTCCCTCCGGTGCGTAAATACTGCCAGTAGAAGCGGATGAGCTGCCCTCCGTCGTAAGGGTCCTCCCTGTGCGTCCCGAGAAAAGCCTCCAGGGTCTTCTGGCGGCAATCGGAAAGTCCAAGCAGCTTCTTCAGCGGCTTTAATTCTCGGTAGAGGTCCAGGCTTTTCGGGATGCGATCAGAGCCGGGAGTATGGTGAAGGGAGGCACGCTCCCTCAAAAAGGGAAGATCAAAGGCAGAGCCGTTGAAATGCACCAGCAAAGAAAAACGGGAGGCAAACAGAAAAAAGTGGACAAGAAGCTCTGCTTCCGCTTCCACTGTGTCGGCAAACCACTGCTTTCTTCGCCAGACACCTCCCCTTACATAGACGCAGCCGATCAAGTAGACCATATCCCGCTTCGCCGAGAGACCGGTGGTCTCAATATCAAAAAACAAAAGCCCCTCCGGGTCTCCAAGGAGAGCCAGATCGTAAGAAAGCGTACAGTTGAATTCGTTCGTGATGGTTTTCATGCCCTCATTATAAAAGTCTCAGGGAGATCTGTCAAGAGAAAAATAGAACACCTGTGCGAAAAAGCTTGCCATGGAGGAAAAACTGTGATACACTGTCTGTGGAAAACGGGAAGTAAAGAGGAGTCGCGCATGATTTCGTATATTAAGGGAAGGCTGCAGGAAATCTATGAAGAATCGCTGATCGTGGAAACCGGAGGGATCGGATATCAGATTCAGGTGCCTTTTTCTTTTCTGCAGAGTGTCTCCGTCGGAAAAGAAATCCAGGTTTATACCTATCTGCATATGGGACAGGATCAGACACCGAAGCTTTATGGATTTGCGGACAGGGAGGATTTGGATGTATTTAAACTCCTGATCTGCGTGAGTGGGATCGGCCCCAAGGGGGCCATCGGCGTCTTGTCTGTGATTTCCACGGATGATCTGCGCTTTGCAGTTCTCTCAGAGGATGCAAAGACCATCGCGAGAGCGCCGGGCATCGGCATTAAGACGGCGAAGAAACTGATCCTGGAGCTCAAGGATAAGTTTAAGCTGGAGGATGCCTTTGAGCTCAAAAGGAGCCATGGGGAGGCTCCGGCGAGCCAGGCGGCAGGCAGTCCGCCGGAGGATGCAAAGGGAGAGGCTATACAGGCACTCGCAGCACTCGGATACAGTGCTTCGGAGGCCATGAAAGCGGTGAACGGGATCGAGGGAGCGGAGGGGCTTTCGGTGGAGGAGCTTTTGAAGGCGGCCCTCAGGCAGATGACGAGGCTTTGAATCTGACGACAGCCCTTTCATTTGATTTTGTTGATGAGAAAGGAAACATCGGTCCATGGAGAGGCGGATGATCAATACAGAATTTAGCAGAGAGGACCAGGGCATAGAAAATCACCTGCGCCCCCAGTCTTTGGACGAGTATATTGGCCAACAGAAGGCGAAGGATATGCTGAGGGTGTATATCGATGCGGCGAAAGCCAGGGGAGAGGCTTTGGACCATGTCCTTTTTTACGGTCCCCCGGGGCTTGGGAAGACCACCCTTGCCGGAATTTTGGCCCATGAGATGGGGTCGGAGCTCAAAATAACAGCGGGGCCGGCCATTGAGAAGCCGGGGGAGATGGCGGCGATCCTGAATAATCTGAACGACGGAGACGTCCTCTTTATCGACGAGATTCACCGCCTGAACCGTCAGGTGGAGGAGGTCCTCTATCCGGCCATGGAGGATTATGCCATCGATATTGTGATCGGGAAAGGGGCTACCGCCCGTTCGATCCGCCTGGATCTCCCTCACTTCACCTTGGTGGGGGCGACCACCAGGGCCGGACTTTTGACGGCGCCTTTGAGGGACCGGTTTGGTGTGATTCATCATCTGGAATTCTATACGGAGGAGGAGCTTCTCACCATCATCATGCGTTCGGCCTCCGTTCTTCAAGTGGAGATCGATAAGGAGGGAGCCAAACAGATCGCATCTCGTTCGAGGGGAACTCCCAGGTTGGCCAATCGCTTTTTGAAGCGGGTTCGGGATTTTGCCCAGGTCCGGCATGATGGGGTCATCACAAAGCAGGTGGCTTCGGACGCCCTGGATCTGCTCGATGTGGACAGTCTTGGGCTGGACCGCACGGACAGACGGATTCTTCTCACCATGATGGAGAAATTCGGGGGAGGACCGGTGGGGTTAGAGACTTTGGCGGCAGCACTCTCCGAGGATGTGGGAACCCTGGAGGACGTCTGTGAACCCTACCTGTTAAAGAACGGCTTTATCAATCGAACCCCCAGAGGCCGGATGGCCACAGAGTTTGCCTATCACCATCTGGGACTTGTCTGTCCTCATGAATCCGGTGTCGAAAAACAGGAGTAATCCCGCCTCTCTGGAAGTGACCGGTTCCGGTTGTTTTGATTTCTGGTTGTTTTTTACGGGAATTCCATTTATAATAAAACTATGAATGTCCAGAACAGGTACATAAGGAGAAATGGAATGAGTTCCAAAAATTACACAGATGTGATCATTGCCGGAAAAGAATACAGTATGGGCGGTTATGAGAGTGAAGAATACCTGCAGAAGGTAGCCGGCTACCTGAATCGGAAACATGCAGAGCTTCGGAGGATCGACGGGTTTTTGCGCCAGCCCTCAGATTACCAGAATGTGATGCTTCAGCTAAATGTGGCGGACGACTATTTCAAAGCGGTGGGGAGACTTTCCGAGCTGGAGGCCCAGACAGAATCGCAGGCCAATGAGATTTACAGTCTGAAGCACCAACTGGTGACTGTACAGCTTAAGCTGGAAGAGATGAAACGGGAGTTGGAAGAAAAAGAACAGAAAAGATAAAGGTTGGGGGCAGCGGATTTTGGGGCGGGCCCCCTTTTCACTGTCCGGTTTCAGGAAAGTCGGGCATAGAGGCCAATGCGAGGATATGTGGATATGAAAAAAGCGCGGATGATTGAGGTGCTGGCGCCGGCCGGTTCCTTTGAGAGTATGCAGGCGGCGGTAAATGCCGGTGCTGATGCGGTATATATGGGCGGGACGAGGTTTGGGGCCAGAGCCTATGCTAAAAATCCGGAGACAGGCCGTCTGCTGGAAGCCATAGATTATGTTCATCTCCATGGAAAGAAGCTGTATTTGACCGTCAATACACTTCTCAAGGAAGAGGAACTTTCACAGGAATTATATGAGTTTCTGGTTCCCGTCTATGAGGCGGGGGTGGACGCACTGATTGTCCAGGATCTTGGCGTCTGGCAGCAGGTTCGCCGGCAGTTTCCGCAGCTTCCTCTCCATGCCAGTACCCAAATGACCATCACGGGAGTGGCCGGTGCGAGGGAAGCCAGGAAATTGGGGGCAGCCAGGATCGTGACGGCCAGAGAGCTTTCCATAGAAGAAATTCACCAGATTCACGAGCAGGTGGAGATCGAAATCGAAGCCTTTGTCCATGGAGCACTCTGTTATTCCTATTCGGGACAATGTCTGTTCAGCAGTCTGGCAGGCGGAAGGAGCGGAAACAGAGGGCGCTGTGCCGGTCCGTGCCGTCTTCCCTATGAGGCTTGGGAGGGAAAGGAGCGGCTTTCCAATTCAAAAGAAGCCTATCTGTTGAACTTGAAAGATCTGTGTGGGTTGGACAGCCTGGGAGAGCTTTTGGATGCGGGCGTGTGTTCCCTGAAAATAGAAGGGCGTATGAAAAGCCCAAGATATGTGGCAGGAGTGGTGAGTATATATCGAAAATATGTGGATTTATACCAGAAAGTGGGGAGCGGAGGATTAAGGACGGCGTCTGAGGATCAGGAATTTTTACTAGAGCTTTTTGATCGGGGTGGGTTTTCGGATGGATATTTTCATAGGAAGAATGGAAGACAGATGTTGGCCCTTTCGGAGAGGCCCTTTCGTCCGGTAAAAGAAGCAGTCCTTGAAGAGTTGGATCAGAAGTATGTCAACACAGAAAAAAAAGAAAAAATAAAGGGAAACATAAGGATTGCTCAAGATTTTCCTGCTAAACTGTCTCTAACGTTTGGAGATGTCTCGGCGTCCGTGGAAGGGGAGAGGGCGCTTCCGGCTAAAAACAGGCCCATTTCCAAAGAGGATGTCCGGCGGCAGATCGAAAAATTGGGGGATACCCCTTTTGTCTTGGAGCAGTTGGATATCGAATTGTCTTCCAATGTCTTCTTCCCGGTCGGCAGATTGAATGAGCTTCGGAGAGCGGCGGTATCTGCATTGGAAAAAGAAATTTTAAGACCCTATCGACGAACGGTGAACCCGCCGGCGGAAGAAAAGGAGTGGGTGAAAAAAGAATGGCCTGCCAAAAACCAAAAACTTCCGGGAGAGGAATGCCCTCCGCGGCTCTCCGTGTTGGTTGAAGAAAAATCCCAGTTTCTGGCCGCCGTGAAGGAGAGGGTTGTGAGCCGCATCTATCTTTCTATGGATTCCTTTGGAATGGAGCGGCTCGGGGAGCTGATAGAGGTATGCAGGAGGGCGGAAAAGGAATGTTTTTTGGCTCTTCCGAGGATTTGGCGGGGAGAGCCGCTGTTTGGGCGGAGGAAGCTTCAGGATTTGCATGTGGACGGATTTCTTCTGCGGACGCTGGATGAGGGTTCGCTGCTGGAGGATCATTGGTCTGGGGAAATCGAAAGAGATGAGGAAAGAAAGCCCTTGGAGTTTGTGGCGGATGCGTCCCTCTACACCTTTAACCGTGAGGCGAGAAGCGCTCTTGCCGAACGGGGCTTCGCCATGGATACGGCGCCTTTGGAGCTGAACCGAAACGAACTTTTTGACCGGGGGCTTGGCGGCAGTGAAGTGATTGTGTATGGCAGATTGCCCATGATGATCTCTTCTCAGTGCATCCAAAAGACTCTAAAGTGTTGTGGGAAACAGGGGGGAAATTCAGAGGGAGCCTTCCATGCTCCGGGAAAACCTCTTCTTTTAAGGGACAAAAAACAGCGATCCTTCCCAGTGAAACGATATTGCCTGTTCTGTTACAATGTGATTTATAACCATGCCCCCCTTTGGCTGGCGGGGGAGCTGCCGACCATTGCGGCTATGAATCCCCGCATGGTGCGGCTGCAGTTTACGACGGAAGGACCAGAGGAGACTTCTCTGGTAATCCGATCCTTTGAGACAGCGCTTTTGGGGGGAAGCAGCTCTTACCGGCCGGAGCTTCGGACCAGAGGGCACTTTCATCGGGGAGTAGAATAGGTGGTGAGGAAAACGTGACGAATATTGGAATTCAGGTGGCAAAGTATACGATGTTGGTGTTGATCCTCCTATATACCTTGTCGACCTACCATTATCTGAGAATGAAGACACATAGGAGGAGGAATCAGGCTTGCGGAATGCAGCTCTTCTGTATGTTTGCCCTGCATCTAACCGGATACCTGGCAATTATTCTCTACACCAATGAAAAGTCTATGATCTACTTTTATGTGGCCCAGGTGGTGTTTTTTATCCTGTACCTGGTGCTCTTTCGGCTTTTTTATAAAAAAGCATCAAGGCTTTTGCTCAACAATACCTGCATGCTCCTTGCCGTCAGCTTTATCATGCTTACCAGGCTGGGGCCTGCGCGGGCCGTCCGCCATTTTATCATTACAGTTGTGGCGGCGGCAGTCGCGATGGCGGTGCCCGTCATTGTACGGAGAATGCGATATCTGTGGCGGTTTGGCTGGCTCTATGCAGGGATCGGCCTTGCGGCCCTCGGAGTCATCCTCGTATTCAGCACGGTGAGTGGCGGGGCACATCTGTCTTTCGAAATCGGAAATCTGTTTTCCCTGCAGCCTTCGGAATTCGTGAAGATCACCTTGGTATTTTTCGTGGCTTCCATGTTTCAGACGAGCATCAGCTTCAAACGGGTGGCGGCGACCACAGCAGTGGCGGCGCTCCACGTGTTGATTCTGGTGGCTTCCAAGGATCTGGGGGCAGCACTCATTTATTTCATCGCTTATCTGCTGATGTTGTTTGTCGCCACCAGAAGCTATTTTTACCTTCTCGGAGGAGCTGCTGCGGGAAGCTTCGCCTCTGTGCTGGCTTATCGGGTATTTTCTCATGTGCGTGTCCGCGTGCAGGTGTGGCAGGACCCTTGGATGGACGCTACCGGGGACGGCTGGCAGATTTTACAGTCCCTGTTTGCCGTCGGAAGCGGCGGCTTTTTGGGGACAGGGCTTTACCAGGGCATGCCGGAGACCATTCCGGTGGTGCGATCCGACTTTATCTTTGCCGCAATCTCCGCGGAACTTGGAGGAATCTTCGCCATTGCCCTGCTATTCATCTGTTTAAGCTGTCTTCTGCAGTTTTTGTGGATTTCCACCTGGATGGACGGTATGTTTTATAAGATTATCGCATTCGGGCTGGCGGCGGTATACGGCGCCCAGGTGTTTTTAAATGTGGGGGGTGTCATCAAATTTATTCCCTCCACGGGGATCACGCTTCCCTTTGTCAGCCATGGAGGAAGCTCCATCATGAGTACTTTTATCATGTTCGGGATCATACAGGGACTTTATATTTTAAAACAGGACGAGGTTGATCGAATTGAGCAGGAAGAAAAACTGGAACGAAGGCGACAGGCCCTATACGCGAAAAGATATGAAGCGGGTACAGCGGGCGCTGGAAAATCAGGAAAAAGAAGAGGAAGAAATCCTTCAGGTGGAAGAGCGGACCAGAACCGTTAACCGGGAGATCCGTCTGGCTGCGGTGTTTTTCACACTGATGTTTTTGGCTACCATCGGATACTTTTGCTGGTTTCTGGTGGCAAAGAGTGAGAAGACGGTGGACAGCTCCTACAATGCCAGGCTGGATACCTTCTCCGAGCGGGTAGTTCGCGGAGAGATTCGGGGAAAGAACGGGGAAGTCCTGGCGAGAACCACGGAGGATGCAGAAGGGAATGAGACCCGGGAATATCCTTACAGCAATCTCTTTGCCCATGTGGTCGGTTACTCAGATGCGGGGACGACGGGGCTGGAGGCTGCGGCCAATTCCTATCTTCTGGCTACCCATTTGAGCCTGCTTGACCAGGTGAGCAACGAGGTGGAGGAAATCAAAAATCCGGGGGATAACGTGGTGACGACTCTGGATCCGGCGCTCCAGCAATTGGCCTACGATGCACTGGGAGATTACAACGGTGCCTGTGTGATTTTGGAGCCGGATACCGGAAAAATCCTGGCCATGGTCTCCAAGCCGGACTACAATCCCAATACCATTGCGGACGATTGGGAGAGCCTCATCTCGGAAGACAATGTGGGGGCAAATTTGTTAAACCGGGCGACACAGGGACTTTATCCCCCCGGCTCCACCTTCAAGCTTCTGACCACCTTAGAATATATTCGGGAGAATCCGACAAACTGGCAGGATTATCGCTATGAATGTGAAGGCTCCATGAGCTACGGGGATGCCGTGATGAGCTGCTATGAGGGGCATGTCCATGGGGGGCTGGATCTCAGGCTTTCCCTGGCCAATTCCTGCAATACCTCCTTTGCCACCATCGGACAGACTTTGAATTTGGACAGCTTTCATAGCCTCTGCGAAAGCTTTCTGTTCAACAAGGAGCTTCCCCTTCCGGCCGGATTGGAGTACAAGCAGAGTTCTTTTGTTTTGGACGGAACCTCCGGGCTTGCGGAGCGGGTACAGACCTCCATCGGTCAGGGGAGAACCATGATTTCTCCCATGCATAATGCCATGATCACGGCGGCCATCGCCAACGGCGGGCTCCTCATGTCCCCCTATCTTATGGAGCGGGTGGAGAGCGCGGACGGGAAAGTGGTAAAACAGTTTATGCCGGAGTCTGCCGGGAGGCTCCTATCGGTTGCCGAGGCGGAGACATTGACGAATTTTATGGTGGCTGTGGTCAACGAGGGGACCAGTCCGTCCCTGCAGTCAGACTCCTATCAGGTGGCCGGGAAAACGGGATCTGCGGAGTTTAATTCCAACAAGGCAGACAGCCATGCCTGGTTTGTGGGGTTCGCCCCGGCGGAAAACCCTGAACTTGTGGTCAGTAACATATATGAAAACGGCGGTACGGGTGGTTCTGTGGCGACCAAAGGAGCAAAAAAAATTTTTGAGGGATATTTTTCGAGATGATCCTCACACCTTGCTTCTTTTGCGGAATTGGGGTATACTAGGAACAATAGACTCGCACACCAAGACCAGGAGGAATTGCAATGATTGAGGCAACGAGCTGCGGTGGTGTGGTTATCTTTCGGGGAAAAGTCTTGGTCCTTTACAAAAATTATAAAAATAAGTATGAGGGCTGGGTGCTTCCGAAGGGAACAGTAGAGGCGGATGAGTCCAGGGAAGAGACGGCGCTCAGAGAGGTGAGAGAAGAGACGGGCGTCCATGCTTACATTGTCAAATATATCGGAAAAAGCCAGTATTCCTTCCACATCCCGCAGGATACGGTGGAGAAGGATGTACACTGGTATTTGATGACGTCAGACAGTTACTACAGCAAGCCACAGCGTGAAGAGTATTTTATGGATTCCGGTTATTACAAATTTCACGAGGCGTATCATAGATCGGAAGAGCACACGTCT
>CAJUOF010000276.1 GCA_910587905.1 uncultured Lachnospiraceae bacterium | reverse complement strand
TGTGAAACGGACGAAGGCACAGATGGGGATCTCCCTGGTGATGGACGAGACGGCGAAGGCACTCATTATCGACAAGGGCTACGATCAGAAATATGGGGCCAGACCTCTCCGCAGAACCATCCAGAGCCAGGTGGAGGATCGGCTGGCAGAAGAGATTTTGGATGGAACGGTTAAGAGGGGGGACGCGGTGACCATTTCGGCGGAGGACGGAAAGCTCCTGTTTACCGGAGGAAAGTAACTGGCGCGAAATGAATTTTTTTGCCGGAACATCTGGAAAAAAGTCGGATTGTATACTATAATAAGGACAACCAAAAAGAATTTCGCAAAGCGAAAATGCCCGTGGCAAAATTTCATGGAACGAACCAGGAGGATTAAGCGATGTCGGCGGTAAAAGAGTTGATCAGGACGGAGCAAAACGGAACCATCAGTTTTGGAGATTATACGCTGGATGTGAAGGCGAAGCTCCAGGATTATGAATTTAAGGGAGACCTGTACAAGGTAAAGACCTACCGGGATATCACGAAGCTGGAGAGAAACGGCATGTTCGTGTATGAATCCGTTCCGGGGACGGCGGTGAATGCCTTCGCTGCGACGGACACGGGAGTTTCCTTTACTGTCGAGGGCGGGCAGGACGCCCAGATCACCCTAGGGCTTTCGGACGACTGTGAGTACGATGTGAAGATCGGTTCCGAGGATGCCGGGGTGATGAAAACGAACCGGAGCGGAAAACTCACCTTAAGCGTGGAGCTGGCCGAGGGTGCACAGGCGGCAGTGGAGATTACGAAGAGATAGAAAATGTGGAAGAACCAGGATGCGGGAGCTTGTTCCTTGTCGAATGAGTTTCCGCATTTTCAGTTTGTGGATCAGGATCGATGCCGCCGTTTTGCTCAGCGGCAGGTGGGATTTACTGACCTGAGAAAGGAATTGTGATGGCGAAAGCAAAGGCGACGATATTTTTTTGCAAAGAATGTGGGCATGAATCAGCAAAATGGATGGGGCAGTGTCCGGGATGCCATGAATGGAATACATTCGTGGAGGCGCCGAACCAGACATCCGGCAAAAGACCCGGCGCCGGACGGGGTCCGGGGGGAAGCACGGCCGCAGGACGTTTCTTGGCAGCCGGGGAACTGCGCCCCAAAAAGCTGTCGGAGATCGAGACTTCCGGAGAGAAACGGACTTCCACCGGGATGGAGGAGCTTGACCGGGTGCTGGGGGGCGGTCTGGTGAGCGGTTCCCTGGTGTTGGTGGGGGGCGATCCCGGCATCGGAAAATCGACCCTGCTCCTGCAGGTGTGCCGAAACTTGGCCGGGGACGGACACCGGGTAATTTATATTTCCGGGGAGGAGTCTTTGAGCCAGATCAAGCTTCGGGCGGACCGGCTGGGGGAATTTTCCGGGGATTTGTTTTTTCTGTGTGAGACCAGCCTGGAATTGATTTCCGAGGTCATTGTGTGGGAGAAGCCGGAGGCGGTGGTCATTGATTCCATCCAGACCATGTATCGGGAGGATGCGGGAAGCGCGCCGGGGAGCGTGGGGCAGGTGCGGGAATCCACCCAGACGCTGCTCCGTCTTGCCAAGGAAAATAATATAACGATCTTCCTTGTGGGGCATGTGACCAAGGAGGGGACCATGGCCGGCCCCCGCATGCTGGAGCATATGGTAGACACAGTGCTCTATTTTGAGGGGGAGCGAAATGTGCCCTACCGGATTCTCAGAGGAGTCAAAAACCGGTTTGGTTCCACCAATGAGATCGGTGTCTTTGAGATGCAGGGGAGCGGCCTTTCGGAGGTGGCGAATCCTTCCGAGTACATGCTGAGCGGGAAACCGGAGGGAGCCTCCGGGTCGGTGACGGTCTGCACCATGGAGGGGACCAGGCCGGTGCTCCTGGAGATTCAGGCTCTTGTGTGCCGGACCAACTTTGGGATGCCCAGAAGGACAGCGGCGGGAACGGATTACAACCGGGTGAATCTTCTTCTTGCGGTGATGGAGAAACGGGCGGGCCTGCACCTTTCCGACTGTGACGTCTATGTGAACATTGCCGGAGGGATCCGGGTCAATGAGCCTTCCCTGGACTTAGGTATCGTCATGGCCCTGGCATCCAGCCACCGGGATGCGCCGGTGGACGATCGAATGATGGTATTTGGCGAGGTGGGGCTATCCGGTGAGGTGCGGGCTGTGAATATGGCAGAGAAGCGGGTGCAGGAGGCGGCCAAGCTTGGGTATACCACCTGCGTCCTGCCGCAGGTGTGCCTTTCCCGCTTTCCCTCCCCACCCAGGGGAATCAGGCTCGTCGGCGTGAGAAACGTAAAAGAAGCCATAGACTTATGGTGAACGACGAAACGTTTCGTCGTTCACCATAACCATTCGCTCGAAACCATTCCTTTTTGCCCTGCAGACCAGAAAGAAAAGGACTTCTTTTCACGCATCCTTAAGTTCCACCAGCGCACAGCAATTTGGCTGATCGATCTTGAGGGGAGCGGTGTGCATAAAGAAATAATTTTTCTCCGGCACCCAGGTGAAGAAGGTCATGGTGCTGGTCTCGTGGTTGACGGAATAGATGTATTTCCCGCCGGGCATCATGCCGATGTCCTTGGGATATTCGCCGCTGACGGGAAGTACCGTCCGCTGGGTAAGGAGCCCGGTCTTTTCATCCCGCTCAAAAATACCGATGCTGTTGTCGCCTGCGTTGGAGCAGAGGATCAGCTTTCCGGCAGGACCGAACCGGAGCGCGGCGGCGGCATTGACGTTGCTGTGGTTTTTTCCTACGGTGGAGATGGTCTGTAAAAGCTCAAATTTGGGATAGCCGGAGCTCCCGTCGTAGGAGTACACAGAGATATAGTTCTTCAATTCGGAGATCACATACATAAATTTTCCGTCTTTCGAGAACCGCAGAAAACGGGGGGCGGATTCCAGCTCACAGCGAACCGTATCCACCAGTTTGATTTTTCCGCTTTCCCTGTCAAAGCGGAAAATCCGAATTTGATCAATCCCTAAATTGGCGGCACAGAGAAATTTCCCGTCAGGTGTTAAGCGGGAACAACTGATGTGGGGACGGAAGTTTCGCTCAGCGATGCTGCCGATCCCTTTGTCATAAAAGCCGTCTGTGATCTCACCGGCACTGCCGTCCTCGTTGATGCGGAGGACTGTCACCTTGCCGTCATGATACCCGGACACGAACATGAATTTCTGTTCCGGATCGGTGGAAATATGGCAGCCCCTCATGCCGCGGATGGTGGCAAGGCCCATGCGCTCTAAATCCCCATCCGGCAGGATCCGGTAACTGACAATGCCGTTGTCGGCGATGGAGTACAGTCTGGACCCGTCTCTGGAGGCGGAGACGTAGGAGGCGTTGAAGATCGGAACCTCTTTTCGTTTCGTCATGGTTCCGTTCTCCACATCCACGTCGAGGATGGTGATTCCTTTGCTGTTTCCGATATATGTGTAAGAACCCACGTATGCTGCATATCTCTTTTTCAATCTATTGCCCTCCTACTCATCATACGGCCTTTTTAAGCAGTATCCCCACCGGGGACTCGTGATGGCCATATGGCCTTTTAAGCAGTATCCCCACCGGGGACTCGTGATGGCCATACGGCCTTTTTAAGCAGTATAGCATATCGAAAAAAAAATGTTAAGCCCCTGAAAAAGGATTTCGGCTTTTTATCCGGGAATGGTTCCGTCAAGGTCCCAAAGATCCTCCCACCCGGACGCTCCTTCCCATAGGAATACCTGGCCTTTCACGAGTCGGCAGTGTTTGTCCGCCTTTGCAATTTGTTCCATCTCTTCTGCAGTGAGAGGATCTTCTGTCACACAGTTGAGATTGCTGAGGTACTGGGCTTCTTTCACGGAGAATGGAATAGGAATCTGTCCTCTCTGGACAGCCCATTTCAGACACACAGATACCGGGTGTACCTGATGGAGCTTTGCAATTTCCAGGATTTCCTCCATCTGTGTATCGGCGACGTCGTCCGCAGTGCGGTCACGCTCCGGCCTGGAGGGAGAACCTAAGGGACAGTAGCCGATGGGTTGGATTCGGTGGGCCAGCGCATAATCAAAAAGAGGTTGTTGCTGAAAGCTCGGATGGCATTCCATCTCCAGGGCAGCCGGTTGGATCCGGCATAGGGGAAGCACGGCCTCCAATTTTGGAATTGTCATATTGGACATTCCAAGATGGCGGACCAGCCCAAGGTCAACCAGACGCTCGCACTGGTGCCAGGTGTCCAGAAATTCTTCTGGACAAAAGGGTTTGGAATCCGGATTTCTGGAATCCCCGCCGCAGCCCGGTGCGTGATAGTTGGGGAAGGGCCAATGGACAAAATAGAGGTCGATCTGTGAAAGACCCAGGTCGGCAAGGCTCTTTCTGCAGGCGGCTTCCACGTCCCTGTGGTGGTCGTTCCAGACCTTGGAGGTGATGAAAAGCTCTTCTCTGGTGACCACCCCTTCGGCAAACAGCTTTTGGAGCATCTCTCCGATGTGTGCCTCGTTTTGGTAGACCTCGGCACAGTCGATCAGCCGGTAGCCACTCTTTACGGCACCGTAGACGGCGGAGGCAACCGCCTCCGCCGAATACTTATCGGATCCAAAGGTTCCGATTCCGAGAGCAGGAATCTCTTCTCCGGTATACAATGTCTTTGTGGGAACACATTTGGGATCGATCATGTTACTCATAGGTTCCTTTCTTATCTAAAATGCGGTTTTAAAATACGACGGCCACTTTTCCGCACTGTCCGCCTGCCATCAGCGCGTAAGCTTCGCCGGCTTTTTCCAGAGGGAATTCATGGGTGATCAAGTTTTCCGGATGGATTCCCCAGCGGACCAGCCGTTCCACCAGCTCCTCCATTTTCCAGAGCGAAGTGACCCAGGAGCCGTAGATGGTTTTCTGACCATGGATAATGTCCGGGCTGGGAGTAAAGTTACAGGTGCCGCCCTCCCCCACGAAGGCGATTTTTCCCCAGGATCTGGCGGCCCGGATCGCGAGCTGCCTTCCGGGGTCGCTGGCGCTGGCGTCGATGGCGCGTTCTACGCCGTGTCCTCCGGTGACGGAGAGGATCTGCTCTAAGGCATCCTCGCCGGGCTTAAATACGTAATCGACCAGTCCCAATTTTTTCGCCAGGTCGATCCGGTAGTCGTTCATTTCCACACCGATGGTTTTCTCTGCACCCATGGCCTTGGAGAGCATCAGAGCCGCCAGTCCCACCGGTCCCAGGCCGGTGACCAGCACAGCGTCATTTCCGCAGACACCGATCTTTTCGATGGCCTCATATACGGTGCCAAAGCCGCAGGCCACCTGTGCGCCGTCCTTGTAGGTCAGCTCGTCGGGGAGGGCAATCAGATCTTTTTCCTCTGCCAGAATGTAGGGAGCCATTCCCCCGTCTCTCTGCCAGCCGTAAGCTTTCCGGTGCTCGCTGGTACAGGAAATATAATAACCCCTTCGGCAGTCGTTGCACACGCCGCAGCCGGAGATGTGGTAGACGATGACCCGATCTCCCTTTTTGAAGCGTTTCAGACCTTCGCCCTCCTCTACAATTAAGCCGCAGGGCTCATGTCCGGCCACGGTTCCGGGGATGTATCCTTCCGGTCCTTTGCCCACATGTTCTCTGTAAATGCAGCGGATGTCACTGCCGCAGATGGTCGTCGCCTTTGTTTGGATCAACACCTGGCCATGTCCCGGCTTCGGAACCTCAAATTCTTTCAGCTCAACCGTGCTGTTTCCCGGTAAGATTGCACCCATCATTTTTTCCATGTCTTCTGCCTCCGTTTCCTTAAAATATCGAAATATATATCTGTATTATAGCCCTTTGTTGTTTCCGATTGTAAGAGAGAAAACGGACATGTTCGGACGGCTTCGTGTCGCCTTTTCGCAGTTTTCTTGTCATTTGCCGGAGGGGATGTTATAATCGCGGCAGGAGGGTTTTGAGATGAAACAGATGCCGGCTGGCTTTTGGCGGAGGGAGGACATATGAAAGAATTGTATACGGATTTAAACATCCGTTTTTCTGTGGACCAGAGAAGCTTCTGTGCCCTGAATATTATTTATGAGCGCTTTTTGCGGACCGTTCCCAGCCACAGCCATGGAAAAAACAGCTATGAGATCCACTATATTCCTTCGGGTTTTGGTCATGCGAGGATCAATCAGGCGCTCTATGACATTGTTCCCAATACATTGTATGTCACGGGGCCCCATGTCGAGCATGCACAGGTTCCCGCCCCGGAGGATCCCATGTGTGAATATTGTGTGTATCTGAATTTGGAACGGGACCGCTCGCGGGCAAACCCGTCAAGAGCAGAGCAGCCGTCCATTCTCAGGCTTTTTGAGGAGACCCACTTTTGGTTCGGACAGGACAGTCAGAATGTTTCCAGGATCATGGACCAGATTTTTTTTGAACTCAGAAATCAATACATCGGTTATGTGCAGCAGGTGGAGGCGCTTCTCACCCAGTTGGTCGTCCTTACGGCCCGCAACTATGAGGAGAGGCAGAAAGCGGTCACGCATTTTCATCCCTCGAATCCGGACAACAGTAAATGGATTTTGTTGGAGGAATATTTTCTATATGAATATCAAAATCTTTCTTTAAAGGCATTGGCGGACCGCTTAGGGCTTGGGTGCCGCCAGACCGAACGATTGTTGAAAGAGCATTACGGAAAAACATTTCTTCAAAAGAAAACGGAGGCACGGATGGCCGCAGCCGCCATTTTGCTGGCAGATCAGAGCCGCAGTATTTCTTCCATTGCCGAAGAGCTGGGATATTCTTCCGCGGAACATTTTTCAGCCGCCTTTAAGCGACATTACAACATGACTGCCAGAGAATACCGGCGGAAAAAAGACCATATTCAAAAATGACAAAATTGTCACCGAAACTGTCACCAGAATGTCATGCTGCCATGGTAGGATGGAATCAGACAAGAGAAAAACGTGCAATTTATCAATAGAAAAGTATGGAGGAATGAAGACATGGAAGTATTGCGAGTGGAAAATCTATGTAAGACCTACGGCGTGGGCGACACCAGGGTGGACGCCCTCAGAAATGTGTCCTTTACGGTGGAGAAGGGGGAATTCGTGGCCATCGTGGGACCCTCCGGTTCCGGGAAGTCGACCCTGCTCCACATTTTGGGAGGCGTGGACCGTCCCACCTCCGGGAACGTGGTCATCGACGGGACGTCCATCTATGAGTTAAACGAGACGAAGATGGCGATCTTCCGGAGAAGGCAGATCGGTCTCATCTATCAGTTTTACAACCTGCTTCCGGTACTCAACGTGAAGGAGAACCTGACCCTTCCCCTTCTCCTGGACGGACAGAAGCCGGATATGAATTATCTGAAAGAACTCGCCGGGGTGCTGGGCCTTGCGAAACGGATGAACCACCTGCCCAACCAGCTTTCTGGCGGGCAGCAGCAGAGGGTTTCCATCGGAAGGGCGCTCATCAACCACCCGGCCATCGTGCTGGCCGACGAGCCCACGGGAAACCTGGATTCGAAAAACAGTGCGGAGATCGTGGAGCTTCTCAAGGAATCCAACCTGAAATACCATCAGACTTTGGTCATCATCACCCACGATGAGCGGATCGCCCTCCAGGCGGACCGGGTGATCTCCATCGAGGACGGACAGATTTCCGGCGACCAGTGGCAGAGGGGCAGGGAGAGCCGGGCCAGGGAGGCCGGATGGCAGCGGGAGGTGCGCTCATGAATATCGTAAGCAGGGTGACAGTCCAGCATTTGAAACAGAACAGAAAGAGGACCATCGTCACGATCCTGGGGATCATGCTCTCCGTGGCCCTCATCATGGCCATCTCCGCCTTTGCGGAATCCTTTCTGGACATGGCGCGGCAGCAGGAGATCGCCACGGACGGTGAGTGGCATGTGGATTTCGACGAAGTCGCTCCCAGTCAGATCTCCGAGATTCGGGAGGATCCGGAAGTGAAAAAGGCCATGGTCAGTAAGGAGGTGGGGGCGGCCCTTCTGGAGGGCTGCGGGAATGAGGCGAAGCCCTATCTGGCCATCCGGGCCTACAACCAGGATGCCATGGAGGAATACCCTCTCACGCTGCTGGAAGGGAGATTTCCCCAGACGGCGGGCGAGATCGTCCTGCCGAAACACCTGGAGACCAACGGCGGCATCAAGTGGAAGGTGGGCGACACCATCACCTTGCGTCCCGGCACCAGGGTGATCCATACGACGGAGGGAGACCAGGAGGCACCGGTCTATTACCCGTATTACGAGGGGGAGGAGACGCTGGAGGATACCCACGAGGAGACCTACACGGTGGTGGCGATCATGGAGCGCCCTACCTTCGAGGGCTACAGCCAGGGTTCCTACACGGCCGTCACCTGGCTGGATGAGAGCGGGCTTGCGGCAGACGAGATGGTGACGGTGCGGGTCCAGGTGAAGGACTTGGACAACGGCCTGTTTGACTGGGGCGATGCCAAGGCGGCAGAACTCAATCTGACGCATTCCTTTAACAACAGCCTCCTGTCCTTTTACATGCTTTCCGGGAATGACACCATCGTGACCATGCTCAACCGGGTCAAATGGGTGATGATGCTCATCGTGGCGGCGGGCTCCGTGGCGGTCATCTACAGTTCTTTCGCCATCTCCATCTCGGAGCGGAGCCGGTATCTGGGGATGCTGGCCAGCGTGGGGGCCACCAGGAAGCAGAAGCGGAACTCCGTGTTCACGGAGGCGGTGATCCTGGGAATCATCGGCATTCCCCTGGGGCTGCTCCTTGGCTTTGCGGGCGTGTTCGTGACCACCAGGTGTATCAGAGGGCTGGTGAGCAGCACTTTCGGCGTTTCCTTTGGGATGGAACATGTGGCCATGCGGGTGATCGTCTCCTGGCCGGGGATCCTGGGCGCAGTCGTCCTGGCGGCGGTGACGATCCTCATATCGGCCTGGATCCCGGCGAAGCGGGCCTCGAAGATCACTCCGGTGGAGGCCATCCGCCAGAATCAGGACATCAAGCTGTCCACGAGACAGGTGAAGACCTCAAGGCTCACCAGGAAGCTTTTTGGATTTGAGGGAGAGCTGGCGTTAAAGAACCTGAAGCGGAATAAGAAGCGTTACCGGGCGACGGTCCTCTCCCTGATCTTCTGCATTGCCCTGTATTTGAGCGTGTCTTCCTTTACGGCCTACTTAAAGGGCGCTTATCGGATGGGGATCGGGGTGGATTCCGCCAACCTGCCGGATGTCTCCGTGACGATCTACCCGGAGCCCGGCCTCGGTGGGGCGGAAGCGGATTCCGCCGGTGAAGAGGACGAAGATGCGCAGGAGAAGGCCAGACAGGAGAGCCTGGAGGAGCGGGCCGGGAAGGTGCGGGCCATGGACCATATCACGAGCTGCGTGACCCAGGTGAGCGGTTTTGCGCAGGTGTTCCTCACTGACGGCGGAAGTCTCGCCGAGGACACGAGAGGGGCGCTGGCGGAAAACGGGAGCGCGACCCTCCTCGGCGGAAAGGACATGGGGCCTTACCTGATGAACCTGCACGTGGTCGGACTGGATAGGGAGAGCCTCTCGGCCTTTGCGGACCAGGTAGGTGCGGACAAGGAACTGCTCTTCGACGAGTCGAAGGCGGGGGTCATCCTGATCAACCGGAGAGGTGACGTGACGAACGGCCGCCATTCCTGGAAGGAGATTTTTGACGTAAAGACCGGGGACGTCATTGAAGGCAGCCAGTGGTCCGTGATCGAAAAGAATTCGGAGCTTCCGGCAGAGGGAGTGGTGGCGAGGGAGGACGACAGCGACTTCGTGGACGTGTTGACTCCATTTGCAATGGACGTGGCGGGGGCGACGGAAGAGCTCCCCCTGGGAGGTGGCTACAGTGATGATATCAATCATGTTCTGGTGTATACAACTATTGAGAATGCCGTGAAATTTGATCTTGACGGAAATGGCGTGGGCGGCGAGCGGCAGCTTCTGATCATGAGTGACGATTACGAGGCTCTGATGGAGGATCTTGACGACCTGCGGCAGGACGAGGGGAACATCTATGCCTACAGCTATAAGCAGGAGATGGAGAGCGTGAACAATACGCTGCTCCTGATCAATGTGTTCGTGTACGGCTTCATCATCCTGACGGCCCTCATCTGCGTCACCAGCATTTTCAACACCATCTCCACCAGCATGGCCTTAAGGCGTCGGGAGTATGCGATGCTCAAGTCGGTGGGAATGGACCCGAAGCGGTTTAACCGGATGATCGCCTATGAGAGCGTGTTTTACGGGTTAAAGGCCCTGCTTTACGGGCTGCCCATCGGCCTGCTCCTCATGTTCGGCATCTACGCTGCCATCGCCAGCGCCATTGCGACCGGCTTCTATATCCTCTGGAACCAGGTGGTCGTGGCCGTCATAAGCGTCATGCTGGTGGTGGGAGTCACCATGTGGTACTCCTCCAGAAAAATCAAGAAGGCCAACGTGGTGGACGTGCTGAAGGACGAGAATATCTGAGCTCCAGTATTTTTGAAACAGGAAAGTGAAAAGCCCGGGCGGCAGTTTCAGTCTCATGTTGTGGGAATGGCTGCCGCCCGGGCTTTTTACTTTCTGATATAAGTTTAAATCCGACGTTGTAAAGTTTCGTTAGTTGTGGTACACTGAGTCTATAATGAGTTCTGGAGAGTCTGAAATTCTATATTTGCCGTTTTCACAGGCAGCAGTCTTAAAAAATCCCGTATTTCAGAAAGATCAGAGAGAGAAAGGAAAAGGAGAAATTTTATGAGGGAAAAGCTGGAGACCCTTTCGCTGGCGCAGTTGCGTCAGATCGCGAAGGACTTGGAGATCAAGAGTATCAGCGGAAAAAAGAAAGCGGAGCTGATCGAGAGTATCATAGAGGAAAATAAGGCCAGAGAGGCGGCTTCTTCCCGGGAAGGAGAGGACGCGGTCAAGGAGGCTCCCGCATACCAGGCTCCGGCCAGGCAGGAGGGCTTTCAGAGGCGGGGGGCATCACCTCAGGAGGGCTTTCAGAGGCGCAGTGCCTCATCCCAGGAGGGAGCCCAGAGGAGGCCGGTTTTTTCCGCTGCGCCTGCCCAGCGGGGAGCGGCCGTGCCCGCCCAGCGGGGGGCGGCGGGATCTGCCCAGAGGGGAACGACACCTATAGCGGAGTCGAAACAGCCCTCTGTGGCACCCAACATCAATCCGGAAGAGCTGCAGAACCTGGACAGCGGGATCCCGGCCCACGGGATCCTGGAGGTGATGCCGGACGGCTTCGGCTTCATCCGGTGCGAGAACTACATGCCGGGGGACAACGACGTCTACGTGTCGCCCTCCCAGATCCGGCGTTTTAACTTGAAGACCGGGGATATTGTCAGCGGCAGCCAGAGGGTGAAGACCTCGGCGGAGAAATTTGCGGCCCTTTTGTACGTATCGAAGATCAACGGCCTGCCCCTGGGGGTGGCGGAGCGGCGGCCCAATTTCGAGGACCTGACGCCGATCTTCCCCAACGACCGGATCCATCTGGAGATGAGCGGCGGAAGCATTTCCATGCGGATCGTGGACCTGCTCTCTCCCATCGGCAAGGGGCAGAGAGGGATGATCGCCTCCCAGCCCAAGGCGGGAAAGACGACCCTTTTAAAAGAGATCGCGAAGGCCGTGACAAGGAATCACAGGGACATGCATCTGATCGTCCTCCTGATCGACGAGCGGCCGGAGGAAGTGACGGACATCAAGGAATCCATCGAGGGGCCCAACGTGGAGGTAATCTATTCCACCTTCGACGAGCTCCCGGAGCACCACAAGCGGGTGTCGGAGATGGTCCTGGAGCGGGCTAAGCGGCTGGTAGAGCACGGGCGGGACGTGATGATCCTCCTGGACAGCATTACCAGGCTGGCCCGCGCCTACAACCTGACGGTGGCGCCCAGCGGCAGGACACTCTCCGGCGGCCTGGATCCGGCGGCCCTCCACATGCCCAAGCGGTTTTTCGGCGCAGCCCGGAACATGAGGGAAGGCGGGAGCCTGACGATCCTGGCGACGGCCCTGGTGGAGACGGGAAGCCGGATGGACGACGTGGTCTTCGAGGAGTTCAAGGGCACCGGAAATATGGAGCTTATGTTGAACCGGAAGCTCTCGGAGAAGCGGATTTTCCCGGCCATCGACATTCTGAAGTCCGGCACCAGGAGGGACGACCTTCTGCTGACCCAGGAGGAGCAGGCCGCCGTGGAGATCGTGCGGAAGGCGACCGGTGGCCTGAAGGCCGACGAGGCCGTGGAACGGGTGTTGGATTTGTTCCGTCATACCAGGAGCAATCGGGAGTTCATGGCGATGGTGGGAAAATTGAAGGTATAGGGTGACACAGAGGTCTGCTTTGTGAAAGTTTAACTGATCAGGAGGGGTATTTTATGGACGGAATCGCAATTGCGGGGACACTGGTGGTAGATACAATTAAAATGATCGACGGGTATCCGGAGAAGGGGATGATCGCAGACATCAGCGGTATCAGCCGCGGGATCGGCGGCTGTGCCGCTAATACGGCCTGCGGGGTAAAGTTTCTTGATCCCTCGATTCCGGTGAAGAGCCTGGGATTGGTGGGGGATGATGACAATGGGACATTTGTGCTCGAACGACTTTCTGGCTATGGGATTGATGCGACGGGAATTCGGCGGACGTCCGGGGCAGCCACTTCCTTTTCCGATGTGATGACCATAGAGAGCACGGGGGAGCGGACGTTTTTCCATGACCGCGGGGCCTGCCGCCTGTTTTCACCGGAGCATGTGGATTTGGAGGCATTGGACGTGCGGCTTTTGCTGCTGGGCTACGGAGCGCTTCTTGACAGCATGGATCAGGAGGATGCAGAGTACGGAACGATCATGGCCAGATTTCTTCATGATATCAAAAAGAGAGGGGTCCTGACTGCCATGGACGTGGCCAGCACCAGGGGCGCAGAGCGGATGAAGCAACTGGTGCTTCCCTCCTTAAAATATACGGATTATCTGATTGTCAACGAGGTGGAGGGAGGTATGCTTGCGGGAATTGAACCGAGGGATGTGAACGGAGCCCTTGAGCAGGAACGGCTTCCGGAAATCTGCAGAACGCTAAAAAAATCTGGTGTAGTGAAATGGGTGGTGATCCATGCGCCGGAGCTTGGATGCGCTGTGGACGAGAACGGGGACTACTTTGAAGAGCCGTCCCTCAGACTCCCGAAGGGCTATATTGTGGGAGCTGTGGGAGCGGGAGACGCTTTTTGTGCTGGTGTGCTTTACTCAATCTATCAGGGGCTTTCTGTAAAAGAGGCCCTTCGTATGGGGGCGGCTACGGCTGCTGCCAATCTTTCTGCCAGTGATTCCATAGGTGGTCTGCGCTCTGTCGCCGAGACGAGGAAGTTGTATGAGACCTATGGGGTGAGGTGAGCTTTTTGTGGACATCTGCCCAATTTTTGAGACGATCTAAACATATTTGATGAGCATAATATGGCTGTCAGAGAAAAATATGGGCAATACTTTGGGTTTGCGGAGGATGAGACAGCGGCTGACGTTTACGGTTGATCAGCCGCTGTTTTATTGCTCCATTCTTACATACTGTACTCGATTCTCCGCAGCAGTCCCTGCATCTGGCGCACGCCCCGCCTCTGGGAGGTTATGATGGATTCCAGGATGGGAACCAGACCGTCACAGACCTCGTAGTGGAGGGCGTTTTCCGCCATGGAGACGGTGCCTAAGTGGTGGGGGATCATTTCAAACATGAAATTGGCGTCGATGGAATCTGTCTGTTTGGCAAATTCCATGTCGGTGAACATGACCTCCATGATCTGGCAGGTGCGGCGGTCGTAGAGGCAGATGTCCTTGTCGCAGTTCAGGAGGCAGGAGCAGTCCCCAAGCAGGGCCTCCATCTCTGCGATGCCTTTGGTCTGCTCCTCGATGATCTGTTCGGCGATGGTCTTTAAGGGGCACCAGTCCGTGTACTTTAAAAGGTTTTCCGACATCCGGATGGCCGCCTGGTGGTGGGGGATCATCTGGACGATGAAGTTGTTGGAGATGCTTTCCGTCAGGTTGGCCGTCGTCATTTCCCGGACCATCTGATCTAAAATGCAGTAGAAGGTGTTCAGGTATTCTTTCGTGTCAAAAGAGAAGCGTTCGCTGTTTGCCATGAGTAAGTCTCCTTGATCTTGTGGGCGTTTACTTTGAAAGTTCAGCGCTCCGGCGCTGAACTGCGCGAAAATGGGATCACGAAGTGATATCTTCCTCCCCCATTTTCTGCGCATCCGCCGGAGGCACAAAATAAACCACTTTCATTCATGGTGGTATCTGCAATGCTGATATGGTGGTTTATTTTGTATGTGCCTTCCGCATATTCAGGAGTATCCGGAGGGGGATCTCTCTGCTATCCATGGTATGCGGGGAGATTTTTTCTGTGCGGCAGAAAGTATTGCGCATGAATGCAATTTAATAGGACAGAAAATATATGAAAAGCACATGTTATCTGATTGTACATACTATGTATTGACATATAACATATATTTTGTTAAACTATATGTACGAAAGGAGCTGATAGCATGGCGACAACAAGTGTTACGATACGCATGGATGAGAATTTAAAAAGGCAGGCAGAGATTCTTTTTGAAGATATGGGGTTGAATATGACCACCGCTATTACCATGTTCACAAAGGCTGTCGTGCGGCAGAATAAAATACCCTTTGAAATTTCGGCTGATCCTTTTTACAGCGAGGAAAACCAGCGTCATTTGCGGAAAGCAGTTGCAGATCTGGAAGCCGGCAAAGGACAGGCGCACGAAAACCGGAACCTCTGAAAGGAAATTTTTCCGGATGGTGGAGCCGCCGGATCGACGAGAGTAATCGCCTTGTCTATCGGATCGTCAACGGACAGATCGAGATCGCTCAGTGCCGTTCCCATTATGGCAGTAAGTAAGCCGCTATTCTTATTTTTGAAAAAATGGTTGACAAATAGGTTAGAGGGTGCTAACATATACGTGGTTAGGAAAATCTAACCATTCTTTTGCGAGAAAGGTTAGCAGAAACTTACTGCGAGTCTGCCCAGAATATGGCGCAGGCTTGTCATGGGAAAGGGATGAGGAGGATGCCGCTTACACTGGCAGCGATAGGAGAGGAGAGCATGATCCAGAGGGTGGGAGGGAAGCCGGAGGTGCGGGCGCACTTAGAGAACCTGGGCTTTGTCTCGGGAGGGATGGTGACGGTCATTTCCACCATGGGCGGGAACCTGATCGTGAACGTGAAGGAGTCCCGGGTGGCCATCAGCAGGGAGATGGCGGGAAAGATTTTGGTGAAGACCGATGTGAAGGCGCTGGCATGAGGCGCTTGGCATGAGATGCCTTGCCCCGGATGCGCCGGAAAGATGCATAGAAACAAGGAGGACATGGTATGAAGACATTGAGAGAGGCAAAGATCGGCGATACCGCCACCGTGGTGAAGCTCCACGGGGAGGGAGCGGTCAAGCGCAGGATCATGGACATGGGCATTACCCGAGGTGTGGAGATTTACGTGCGGAAGGTGGCTCCCCTGGGGGATCCGGTGGAGGTGACGGTGAGAGGGTATGAGCTGTCTCTCCGGAAAGCGGATGCGGAAATGATCGAGGTGGGCTGAGGTGCAGGGCGCACTTATTTTTTGGAAGCATGGTTAGGAAAAACTAATATCCGGCAATTGCGAAACCGAAAAAACTGGAAGGGATTCTGACGATCGCATCCAGGAAAAGCCCTCTGCGCCATGGAAACGAGACCATGGAAAACGGGAGGGCCCATCCCGACCGTTTTCTGCGCTTATGGGCTCGTTGGAATGGTTGGCGCAGCAGGCTTTGGATGGACATATTGGCAGAATATTCTCCCAATTTTATGTTTCGCAGTTGCCGGATGACCAATATGTATGGAAAGGATAAAAGGCTATGAGTATGAAAATCGCCCTTGCGGGGAATCCCAACAGCGGGAAGACGACATTATTCAATGCGCTGACCGGTTCCAACCAGTTTGTGGGGAACTGGCCCGGCGTGACGGTGGAGAAAAAGGAGGGAAAGTTAAAGAAGCATGACGACGTGAAGATCATAGACCTTCCGGGCATCTATTCCCTTTCTCCCTACACTTTGGAGGAGGTGGTGGCCAGAAATTACCTGATCACGGAACGGCCCGATGCCATCCTCAACATCATCGACGGCACGAACCTGGAGCGGAATCTTTATCTGACCACCCAGCTTGTGGAGCTGGGGATCCCCGTGGTGGTGGCCGTCAATATGATGGACGTGGTGGAGAAGAACGGCGACAAGATCAACACGACGGAGCTTTCCAGGCAGCTGGGCTGCAAGGTGGTGGAGATTTCAGCTTTAAAGGGAACGGGGACCATGGAGGCGGCCGAGGCGGCGGTGAAAGCGGCGACGGAGACCAGGACCGTGCCGGCCCACAGCTTTTCCGGGGCGGTGGAGCACGCCCTGGCCCATATCGAGGAGGTGGCCGTACATAGCATGCCCGAGGAGCAGCAGCGGTGGTACGCCATCAAGATCTTCGAGCGGGATGAAAAAGTCCTGGAGCAGATGAAGCTGGAGAAAGAGAAACTGGACCACATCGAGGCGGACATTCGGGCGGCGGAGAAGGAGCTGGACGACGATGCGGAGAGCATCATCACCAACGAGCGCTATGTCTATATCGCCTCCATCATCAAGGGCTGCTATCAGAAAAAGAACGCAGGGGGCCTCACGGTCTCCGACAAGATTGACCGGGTGGTGACCAACCGGTTCCTGGCCCTCCCGATCTTCGCCCTGGTGATGTTCATCGTCTACTACGTGTCCGTGAGCACGGTTGGGACCATTGCCACCGACTGGGCCAACGACGGAGTGTTCGGCGACGGCTGGTATCTCTTCGGCATGGGCCGGGGCGAGTACGAGGCGGCGGCAGAGGAATACGCAGTGCCTGCGGCCGTTGAAGAGGCTTTCCTGGAGGCGGCGGAGGAGGCGGGAGCCGTCGACGAGGCGGCGTCCACGGACGAGGAGACGGTGCTTGACGAGACTCTGGCAGCCGGCATCACCACCACAGCGTATCTCTATGACGATGAGGGTAACGTGGAGGAGGAAATCCCGGTCGACTACGATGCCTATCTGGCGGCGGCAGAGACGGAGGAGCCGGATCCGGCCGATTACGGCACCTGGGTCCCCGGCATTCCCGGACTCATCGAGAACGGCCTTGAGGCGGTGGGCTGTGCGGACTGGCTCCACGACCTGATCATCGACGGCATTGTGGCCGGTGTGGGTGCGGTGCTTGGCTTTGTGCCTCAGATGCTGGTGCTGTTTTTGTTCCTGGCATTCCTGGAAAGCTGCGGCTACATGGCGAGGATCGCCTTTATCATGGACCGGATCTTCCGCAAGTTCGGTCTTTCCGGAAAATCCTTCATCCCGATGCTGGTGGGCGTGGGCTGCGGCGTGCCCGGGATCATGGCCTCCAGGACCATTGAGAACGACAGGGACCGGAAGATGACCATCATGACCACCACCTTCATTCCCTGCGGGGCAAAGCTTCCCATCATCGCCCTGATTGCGGGGGCCATGTTCGGCGGAGCCTGGTGGGTGGCTCCCAGCGCCTACTTCGTGGGTATTGCGGCCATCATCATTTCCGGTGTCATGTTAAAGAAGACGAGGATGTTTGCGGGGGATCCGGCTCCCTTCGTCATGGAGCTTCCCGCCTACCATCTGCCCACTGCGGGCAGCGTGCTGCGGGCCATGTGGGAGCGGGGTTGGTCCTTCATCAAGAAGGCCGGAACCATCATCCTTCTGGCGACCATCCTGGTGTGGTTTACTTCCTCCTACGGTTTTGGGGAGAACGGCTTTGGCGCCGTGGAGATGGACGAGAGCCTTCTGGCCTTCGTCGGAAAGGGCGTCGCCTGGATCTTTGCGCCTCTGGGCTGGGGACACTGGCAGGGAGCCGTGGCGTCCGTCACCGGCCTGATCGCCAAGGAAAACGTGGTGGGAACCTTCGGCGTGCTCTTCGGCGGCTTCGACGAGGTGGCGGAGAACGGCTGGCAGATCTGGGCCAACATGCGGATGGCCTTCACGCCCCTGGCCGCCTACTCCTTCCTGATTTTCAACCTGCTCTGCGCCCCCTGCTTTGCGGCCATCGGCGCCATCAAGCGGGAGATGAACAGTGCGAAGTGGACCTGGTTCGCCATCGGTTATCAGTGTGTGTTCGCCTACGTGATCGCTTTTATCGTGTACCAGCTTGGCCTTCTCTTCACCGGAAGCGTCAACGGCCTCGGCACGGCCTCGGCGGCGGTCCTGACGGCAGGCATTCTTTACATGCTGTTCAGACCCTATAAGGAGAGCCGGACCTTCATGGCGAAGGTGAGAGTGTAAAACTTTGGTGCTTCATATTTGTATTTTCCTTATATAAAGATGCGGAAGGCGCCTTCCAAGCCGTTAAAGGACTTGGGGGGCGCCCTTCCTTACGATTTTCTCAATCTGCTCCCCGACGATCTGAAAATGACGGTCAAGGGCTTTCAGGGCGGCGGGGAGATCCCTGTCTGCCACGCCCTCGTAGATTCCCCAATGGGAACGCCGGAGGGCCTCGGCCCTTGTCTTACTCATAAGAATCCGGGTGCGGAAATTTTCGATGAACTGATCCAACAGGCTGTTCAGCATGGAGTTGTATAAGATTAGGAGCCGGTTGTGGGAAGCGGCGACCAGTCTGTGATGGAACTCCACGTCCAGCCTGGCGCTGGCTTTCGCACTCATGGGCTGCTCCATTTCCAGAAGGACGTGCCGCATGTTCTCAAGCTCCTCCTTCGCCGCGTGGGAGACGGCCAGCTTGACGGCCGCATATTCATTGCCGTTTCGGAGATAAAATATTTCGGAGGGATCCGTTTCCATGAGGGCCATGATCATGTTGGCCGAGCGCAGCATGTAGGCCATGGGATCGCAGCGGATGTAATTGCCGCTTCCCTGCACGCACTCGATGAGGCCCATGATCTCCAGCATGTGCATGGTTTCCCGGACCGAGTTGCGGCTGATGCCGTGCTTCTCGGCGATCTCCCGCTCGGTGGGGAGCTTGTCGTTAAGTTTCAGGTTTCCGGCTAAAATCTGTTCTGAAAAATAGTTGAATAAGGATTCGTAGGTTTTTCCGTTTTCTCTGGTTCGTTCCACTGTGAGTCCGCCTTTCGCAGCAAAAGTTTAGGACGGTAATTGCGAAACTCGAAACTGTAGGACGGATTCTGACGATTGCTTCCATCCAAAGCCTGCTGCTGCGCCAAACATTCGGCTTTTCCTGGAAGAAATCGTCAGAATCCTTTCCATAATTTGTGGTTTCGCAATTACCTGTATTTTATAGGTTCTCCAGTTCTCCCACCATGACGGACACTCCGTCCGGGATGACGGTGATATGGGCCCCCGGGCCTTTTCGGGCCAGGGCCATGGAAAGAGCCTCGTTTACGTCGGAGGCGGTCTCAAAGCCCATCTCCTCTGCCATGGTGCGGGATTCTTCGCACATGACGTAGATGACCCGGTGGTGCATGAGGATGCGGCTCTGGATCTGGTACTCCCACTGGTCGGGCTTTGTCTCGTCCTGGGGGACTTTTAAGATTTCCTCCATCAGGGCCAGCGGGCTCTCGCAGTTTTTGAGGGCCTCGTAAAAGCCTTCCCCGCCGTGGCCGTCGTCACAGGCGGCCACCATGATCAGGATCCCGCCGTCCTTCAGGGCGGCCTCGGCGGCCGTCATGCCTTTGACGGACTGGTACATGTTCTGGTCCAGGGGATAGCCCCCGTTGGTGGAAATGGCGATGTCCGCCGGGCGCTTCGGTCTCACCAGGCAGTATTCCCTGAGAAAGCTGCAGCCGGCCTCGTGGGCTTCTATGGCATCCCCGGCCACCGCATGGACGATCCTTTTGTCTGAATCAATGATGACGTTCACGATGTAGCGGAGCCCTGCCATTTTGCAGGCGGCGACCATGTCCCTGTGGATGGGGTTCCCTTCCAGGATCCCGGTGCGGCTTTTGGGGGAGTCGATGAAAGCCGAGCAGTGGTTCCCGAGGACGGTGACCTGGCTGGAGATGCCGGGCAGCACGCTCTTTCTCCCGCCGGAAAAGCCGGCGAAGAAATGGGTCTCGATGAAGCCCTCGCTGACTAAAAGGTCGGCCTCGGCGGCGATCCGGTTGACGAGGAGGGGAGCGCCGGAGGGCAGGATCCCCAGGTTTGTTATGGCCGCCATGTCACGGCTGTCGTGAATTACGATTTTTTCCCTGGCGACGGTTTCTTCGCCGAATTTATTTATCAGTTCCTCCCTGGTGGTCGCCCGGTGGAAGCCGGTGGCGATGAGAAGAGTGATGTCCGCATCCGGGTTCCCCTCCCGGATCTCCTTCAGCATAAAGGGAATGATGTGCCTGCTGGGGACCGGCCTGGTGTGGTCGGAGCAGATGATCACCACCTTCTCCTTTCCGACGGAGAGCTCGGAGAGTCTCGGAGAGCCGATGGGGCGAGTCATGGCTTTTCGGACGATCTCATCCTCGGAGTCTGATTCTCTGGGCATGGACTCGATGAAGGACTCTAACACCTCAAAGTCCAGTTTTTCGTCCAGGTGCAGCGTCATGCCTTCCCTGGAAAAGGGTAATCGGATATCCATGGGCGTCCTCCTTATGACTGACGGGCCTTCAGGGCCTCGGTGAGGGCGGGCACGACCTCGTTCAGATCGCCGACGATGCCGTAATCGGCCACGCCGAAGATGGGGGCGTCCGCATCCTTGTTGACGGCGATCACCGTGTCCGCACCGGAGATGCCGGCCAGATGCTGGATGGCGCCGGAGATGCCGACGGCGAAGTAGAGCTTGGGGGCCACGGTCTTTCCGGACTGTCCCACCTGGTGGGCGTAGGGCAGCCAGCCTGCGTCCACGACGGCCCTGCTGCAGCCCACGGTGCCTCCGAGGACCTTTGCCAGACCCTCGATGAGCTTAAAATTCTCTGCGCTCCCCACGCCCCGGCCGCCGGAGACGATGATCTCGGCCTCGCTTAAGTTCACGGCCTCGACGATCTCGTTGACCCGCTCCACCAGGGTGGTGCGGATCTCCTCCGGCGCCACGTGGATCTCTTCTCTTATGATCTCGCCTGTGCGGTTTTTATCGCAGGCCCCTTTTTTGAACACGCCGGGCCGGACGGTCCCCATCTGGGGGCGGCTGTCGGGGCACATGATGGTGGCCATCAGGTTTCCGCCGAAGGTGGGCCTGGTCCAGGCCACGTTTCCCGTCTCCTCGTCGATGTCGATGGCCGTGCAGTCGGCGGTCAGGCCGGTTTTTAAGTGGCAGGAGACCCTGGGGCCCATGTCCCGGCCGTTGGTGGTGGCCCCGATCATCAGGGTTTCCGGTTTATATTTTTGTATCAGCGTGATGAGGGCCTTTGCGAAAGCGTCCGTGGTATAATATTCATATTCCGGCCCGTCCACCAAAATGGCGGAGTCGGCCCCGTAGCAGATGGCGTCCTTTGCTGCGTCCTCCACGTCCTTTCCGATCACCACGGCCACCAGAGGACAGCCCTTTTTCTCGGCCAGGGGCTTTGCCGCATGCAGAAGCTCGTAACCGACGTTCTTGGCTTTTCCACATTCTGTCTCGATAAACACCCATATATTCTTGTATTCACTCAGATTGTTCATATATTTTCGCCTTCCTGGAAGTTGGGGCCAAAAGCCCCATTCATAAATATGGTCTGGCAGATCGCACAAAAGAAATTCGGGGAAATGACTTTTGCGCCATGGAGATGAGCCTCAAAAATCGTGGAAGCCCATGCTGAACACGATTTTCGCTTTAAGAGGCTCATCGGAATGTTTGGCGCAACGGAATGCACACGAATTTTTTTGTGCAATCTGCCAACGACAGGTTCCATATGGGGATTTTGGCCCCGGCATTCCTTTTATAAAAGTTTTCCGTCAGAAAGCAGCCGTACCAGTTCCCCGGCCGCCTTCGCCGCATCCATTCCCATAAGCTTCACGCCCTTTTTCTCCCGCACCGGCGTGTAGGTGCCCTTGACTCTGGTGGGGGAGCCCTTTAACCCGCAGAGGCTTACGTCGATGGAGGGGATGTCCTTTTCTGTCAGGACGGGAATCTCCTTCTTCCTGGCCTCCGTCCTGGTTTTCAGGGTGGGATAGCGGGGCTCATAGGGGAGGCGGACCACCGTCACCACGGCAGGAAGCTTCACGGAAAGGATGTCGTAGCCGGTGTCCTGTTCCCGCTTGACCTGAATGTGTCCGTCCTTTTCCACGATGTCCAGGGCATAGGTCACCTGGGGCAGGCTAAGGTGCTCTGCGATTTCCGGCCCCACCTGGGCCGTGTCGCCGTCGGTGGCCTGCTTGCCGCAGAGGATCAGGTCGAATTTCAATCCTTCTTTTTCCTCGACGGCTTTGATGGCCTTAGAGAGGATGTAGCTGGTGGCCAGGGTATCGGAGCCGCCGAAGGCCCTGCTGGAGATCAGGTAACCGGAATCCGCACCCACGGCCAGACAGGATCTGATGGCGGCCGCCGCCTGGGGCGGCCCCATGGAGATGACGACGAGCCTTCCGCCGGATCTTTCTTTCAGGCGGACGCCCACCTCCTCCGCATAGGTGTCAAAGGGGTTCACGATGCTGGGAACGCCTTTTCGGACCAGGGTGTGGGTCACCGGGTCCACCCGGATCTCGTTGGTATCAGGCACTTGTTTCACACAAAGACAGATATTCATTCCAATTCCTCCCTTTACAGACGGTAACAGACCTTGCCGGGGTTTAAGATCATCTTCGGGTCGAACACCCGCTTGATCCCTTCCATGAGCGCCATGTTGGTCTCCCCCACAGACTGGGCCAGATATTTCACCTTGCCGGAGCCGATGCCGTGTTCCCCGGACACCAGGCCGCCGCAGTCGGTGGCTTTCTTGTAGATGATATCAAAAAATTTGTCCACCCTGCCCTTGAACTCTTCCTCCGAGAGGTCGTTGGAGCACTGGTAGATATGGATGTTTCCGTCTCCGGCATGGCCGAAGGAGCGGATGGTCAGGCCGCACTCCCGGCCGACTTTGTTGACGAATTCCAGATAGCCGGCGATCTTGTTGACCGGCACCACCACGTCGCACTCGTCCAGAAGCTTCGTCTCCTCCATGATGGCCTCCAGGAAGGAGGAGCGGGCCGCCCAGGCGTCTTTGATCCGGGTGGGGGTGTCGGCGATCAGCACCTCGATGGCGCCCGCCTCAAGGGCCAGGTTTCCGGCCTGCTCGATCAGGTCGTCGACCGCCTCCTCGGATTCCCCGTCCAGGGTGACCAGCAGGTAAGCGCCGATTGGGATGCCGTAGAGCTCGCTGGGAAACACGGCCTTGCCCACGTACCGCTCCGAGGACAGGACGATCTCCCGCTCCATGAACTCGATGGCCTGGGGATCCAGGTGGGCCATCTTGAATTTGGGCACGGTGGAGAGGGCCGTATTCAGATCCCGGAAGGGAATGATCAGGGAGACGTTGACCTTGGGGGCGGGAATGATCTTCATGGTCAGCTCCGTGATGATCCCCAGGGTTCCCTCGGAGCCGATCATCAGATTCAGGAGGGAGTACCCGGAGGAGGTCTTGGAGACCGTCGCCCCCAGATGGGTGATCTCGCCGGTGGGAAGGACCACGGTCATGGCCCGCACGTAATCTCTGGTGGTGCCGTACTTGACGGCCCGCATGCCGCCGGCGTTGGTGGCCACGTTGCCGCCGAGGCAGGCGAATTTTTCACCGGGATCCGGCGGATAGAGCATGCCCTGTTTTTTACAGTCGGCGGCCAGATCGTTCAGAAGGACGCCCGCCTCGATCTCCACGACGAAATTTTCCAGGTCGTAGCCCTTGATCCGGTTCATTTTGGAGATGTCCATGAGGACGCCGCCGTAAAGGGGGACGGCCCCTCCGGCAAGCCCGGTCCCGGCGCCTCTGGGCGTGACCGGGATGTTGTTCTCATAGCAGATCTTCATGACGGCCGCCACCTCCTCCGTGGACCTGGCCTGCACGGCCAGATCCGGCATGTGCGTCCCGTAGATGGGCATTTCGTCCTTTGCGTAATCCGGATTCATGTCTTCTCCGAGAATAACGTGTCCGGACACCGCCCTGATCTGGTCGATGATCTCCGGTGTCAGTTGGTTGTACATCTTGCTACCTCCCATAGATTAAGATTGTAAAAATAAGCTTTGATTCGATCATCCAATTGATAATAATTATATCACTTGAGAGGGAAATAGCAAGGGGATTTTGTGCAAATATTCCATTTTATATTGTATTTATACGAGAAAAATAGGAATAAATGCTAAATAATTAACAAAGCGAGGCAGAAAGAATATTAATTGGGTGACCTAATTGGACGCCTGAAAAAAACTTCTTGCAAACCATGGAAAAAAGTGTATAATAGTGTGGGATGTTTATTTAACGCATTAAAGTGATAGCAAGGCATTACGATAAATAAATCACGCCCGCATAGGACCTGTGGGAAGCGAAAAACATGGAAAGGACAACGAAAGGAAAGTAAAAGAGCGGCGAAAGGGCAACAGAGGGAAAGCAAGAAGCGGCAAAAAGACAGAACAGGACAAGGAGACGAGGATGAAAGAGCAGATCGCAGTGATTGGGAGCAGCGGCGGCAACCTGTATAACCAGGGCGGCAGCGACGTGGATCTTATGATGAAGGAAATCTTTGCGCAGACGGAGTCGGCAGGCATGGAGGTGGCTTACATACAGTTCGTGGGAGCCTCCGGCTCCATGGACAGCGTCTCCGGAAATTCCGGGGCGGCGCTTTACACCCTGCAGGGCGGAAAAGCGGAGAAGGCGTATGAGGGGACTCTGGATGAGGTCAACAAGATGGCGGAAAAAGCGGACGAGGAGCTTGCCCGGGCCATTTTGGAGGGGAAGGTGGACGGCATCATGCTGATGAGCGCCGACCCGAAGGGAGTCAATCGACGGGCGCTCACGGCGGCGGCCGAAAAAAAGCTTCCCATTGCGGGGACGGGCGGCTCCTCCATCGCAAATGCCAGGGATCTGGGCTGCAACGTGATCTCCGCCTCGGGAACCACGGGGACCACCAACCGGACCAGGGCGGTGGGCTTTACCATGGCCCTTGCCAGAGAGTGGGATATGAAGTATATGCCGGTGATCGGAAACACCGGGGCGGCAGCGGCGGAGCGGGCCGGGGGAAGCGTGTGGAAGCGGATCAATTTCCGGGGGATCATGATGACCTCCATGCCGGCCTTTATCGCCATGGCCATCTGCCTGGCTATCGGAAGGATCCCGGGACTTGAATCCATGGAGGAGACGGTATTCAACACCCTGATCGGGGCCCTTCCCGTGGTGGTGGCGGCCATCGCCTCCATGCAGGTGTCCGGTTTCAGCGAGGTCGGCGTGGTGGCCGGCGTGGTGACGGGAGTTCTCTCGAAGGACGGCGGGATCCTGGGCGGCCTGATCACGGGCCTTCTGGCCGGTGTCCTCGTGTACTATATCATGACTTTTTCTTTGAAGCATAAGATGCCCGGGACCACGGCCAACATTGCGGCCGGCGGCCTGGCCGGTCTGATTGCGGGCCTGATCGGCCTCTATGTGATCGCCCCGGCGGCCCTGTGGCTTGGAGACGGGATCCGTTACCTGATCGACTCGGCCATCGCCGTGAGCCCCATTGCGGCGGGCGCCCTGGCAGGGCTTCTGATCTGGCCGGCCATCATGGGCGGCGTCTACCATGCGGCGATCCTGCCCATCGTGATGCTGGAGGTGGAGGTGACCGGAAGCAGCTTCCTGGGAGCCATCGACATGACCGGGCTGGTCATGGTCTCGGCCGGCATTACCCTGGCCAACGTGATCTTCCCCAGGCAGAAGGGGGATGCGGTGGTGGCCCTTCCCGGCTTTGCCATCAACGTGGGCTTCGGCACCTTCGTGGAGGCGGCCTATCCCTTCATGTTTGCCAACAAGCTGGTCTTTGCCGGGGCCCTCATCGCGGCCACCGTGTCCGGCGCCTTCGTGGGGATCTTCAACGTGAGAGGGACGGCGTACCTTCCGGCCTATGCGGCGCCTTTCATGGCCAATGAGGGCAAGGGCTTTCTGTTCTTCCTCTGCATGCTGATCGCCCTGGTGATCGCCTTTGTGATCACGGCGGCGGCGAACCTGGCAGGACGGAAGAAGGCAAAGGCGGAAGCCTGATAACAGGCAATTGCGAAACTGCAAAACCCGGAAAGGATTCTGACAATTGCATCCAGGAAAAGCCCTCTGCGCCATGGAAACGAGACCATGGAAAACGGGAGGGCCCCTGCCCGATCGGTTTCTGCGCTTATGGGCTCGTTGGAATGGTTGGCGCAGCAGGCTTTGGATGGATC
>CAJUOF010000275.1 GCA_910587905.1 uncultured Lachnospiraceae bacterium | reverse complement strand
TCCGCTTCCCCTTCGTCCGACTCTTCTGTCCCCGCCTCATCGATTCCCCTGGCAGTGAGGGCTCTCGCTTTCTCCTCAGCGACCTCCAGCCGCTTTTTAAGCTCCAGATTCCGATAGCTGAAATAATAAACCGTAGAAAACAGGAAAAAAAACAGACAAAAGCCTGACACCCAGATCCATAAGGATTTCTTCATAACAGCATTCACCCCGTTCCATAAAATGATTTCTTGAAAATTCCATATAAGAAAAAAGGAGGATCGAATCATCCTCCTTTCCAGTATGGACCGATATGAAGAAAAATATACTTTAATCTTAGATGCCCTCCGGGTATATAGAAAAGAATGTCTACAGGAGATGGAGTTTCCGTGCCACACGGGCGGCCTTCCCCCCCATGGGCATACTGCGAAGCTCCTTCTCACTCACACATTTGAATAGAAGCAACAGGATAAAATATACAACCACCGCCACGAAAACCGCTGCCAGGCAAGCGACAGATCCCACCTCGGTGAGCATATTCAAAAGATAATAGGTTCCGTAAGAGAGTCCCCCCATGATGGCAGAAGCCAGGAACGGGAGCACAAAGGTCTTTTTGACCTCCTGTCGATAACGGAGATACTTCGCAATGGAGATCCCGTTGAAGATACACATGGTCAGCCCGAAAAACATGTTGGCGATCACCACACCGTAGATCCCCATGTCCAGGCCATAAAGCAGGACGGCCAGAATGCCCACATGGAGCACCAGGGAGATCATGGCGTTGACCACCGGCGTCTTCATCCGGTTGATACCCTGCAAAATTCCATTGGTGATGGTGGACAACGAGAAAAACACCACAGCCAGAGAGCCCAGGAACAGAAGGTCGCCGCCAAGCTCCGTATCCTGCCGGAACAAGAGGCTTACGATGGGGAAGCCAAGGACCGTGAGCCCCACCGCCGCCGGGATGGCAACCAACATGGAAAACCGGACCGTCATGTTGACTTTTCTGAGAATCTCTCCCTTTCTTCCCTCAGCGACCGTCCTCGTGAGGGCCGGAAGCATGGAGGACGCCAGAGCATTGGAGATGGCGATCGGCACGTTGATCAACAGGTAATATTGGCCGGAATAGACCCCCCAATTGGCCATATAGTGGGCAGACTCCCCTGTGGACTTCATGTAAAACCCATACATGCTGTTGTCGATCAGACTGCTTACATTATAAACTGTGCCGCTGATGATGACCGGAACGATGGTGGCCACCAGGACCCTGGCGATGTTTCCATAGGACTCCAGCATGACCGTCCGATCCCGCCGCATCTGCCGTCTGAGAACCCTCCGGTAGACGAGAAAGATCAGGATGCAGAACAAAAAGGCAATGAGCGCTCCGGCGGCCGTGCCGATGGTCCCCCCCGCGGCCCCGTAGGCGTCGGCAAAGGTTTTCGTCCCCTTCTCCAGATCCTTCTGCGCTCCAAAGTCAAACAGCAGGAAGGCCGCCGCAATGCTGACCCCCGCATTGACGATCTGTTCTAACACCTGGGAGACGGCCGTGGGCATCATGGTGCCAAGACCCTGGAAATACCCACGCAGGGTCCCCAAAAACGCCATGACAAAAATAGTCGGCGCCAGTACCTTGATGGCATAGGCGGCTCCCGGTTCATGGAGAATCTTCGCCGCAAAAAAATCAGCACCGAAAAAGGCCACAAGGCCGGCGATCCCCCCGGAGACCAGAGAAAAGACCAGAGAACTTTTAAAAATCCGATATGCATTCTTGTGCTGCCCCAGGGCGACCCTGGCCGACACCATCTTCGAGACGGCCAGCGGCAGGCTGTAGGAAGACAGAAGAAGCATAATGTTATAGATATAATAAGCCGACGAATAAATCCCCATGGCGGCGCTTCCGATCTTGTTCTGCATGGGAATCCGGTAGACCATGCCGATGATCCGCACCAGGATCCCCGCCGCCGCCAGAATGGAGCCCTGCACCAGGAAATTGTTGGATTTTTTCTTTCTCTTCGGTTGTTGGTTCTGAGCACTCATAAACGTTTCTTTCCCCTTATTCTCTGGGAATCCCCAGGGCTTCCATCAAAAGCCTTTGCCGCTCCTCCATGAGATGCCGTTCCTCCTCCTCCATGTGGTCATAGCCCATGAGGTGGAGCATGCTGTGGGCGGTCAAAAAGGCCAGCTCCCGCTTTAGCGAATGGCCGTATTCCTCCGCCTGTTCTCTGATCTTTTCCACTGAGAGAACGATGTCCCCGAGAAGAAGCTCTCCCGTCTCCGGGTTAAAGCAGTCCGAGGTATCGTCCTCCTCCAGAAAATCAAAATCCGCCGGACGGGCATATTCCACCATAGGAAAGGACAGGACATCCGTGGTCCGATCGACGCCCCGAAACTCCCGGTTGAGCTTCCTTACCTCATCCCCGGAGGTCAAAGTGACGCTCACCTCCGCCTCATAGGGACACCCCTCCTGATCGAGAGCTCCTTCCACCACCCGGCGGATGATCTCCTCATAGGGAATGGAAAGAGGCGTATCTGCCTCATACGAAATTTCACAAGTCATGTTTTATCTCTCCCGCTGTCTGCTCTCCCACTGCCGGCTCCCGCCGGAGTGCCGCTTCTTCTCACCGGCCCGGCTTTTGCTCTCATAGGCTTCATAAGCCTGGACGATCTTCTGGACCAGAGGATGCCTCACGATATCCTTGCTGGAGAGGCGCACAAATGCAATGTCCTCGATTTTTCCCAGCACCTTCACCGCCACGTCGAGGCCGGAAGGCCCGTCCCCGGCAAGGTCCCGCTGGCTCATGTCCCCGGTGACAATAACTTTGGAGCCGAAACCGATCCTAGTGAGGAACATCTTCATTTGAGCCGGCGTCGTATTCTGGGCCTCGTCCAAAATAATGTAGGCGTTGTCCAGGGTACGTCCCCGCATGTAAGCCAAAGGCGCCACCTCGATGAGCCCCTTCTCCGCATTGTGCAGGTAGCTGTCCGCCCCCATAATCTCATAGAGGGCATCATAAAGAGGCCGCAGGTAAGGGTCGATCTTGCTCTGCAAGTCCCCCGGCAGAAATCCAAGCTTCTCCCCGGCCTCAATGGCCGGCCTGGTGAGGATAATCCGGCCGACCTCATTATTCTTAAATGCCTGGATTGCCATAGCCATGGCAAGATAGGTCTTGCCTGTCCCGGCGGGCCCCAGGCCAAAGACGATCATCCTCTCCCGGATGGCGTCCACGTATTCCTTCTGCCCCAAAGTCTTTGGCTTCACCGGCTTCCCAGAAATGGTCCGGCAGATTAAGTCCTCGTCAATCTCCAAGAGCTTCTCGTCCTTTTCCTCGAACACCAGCGACAGGGCATAGTCCACGTTCTGCTCTGTGATCACATTTCCCCGCTTCGAAAGCCCGGTCAGTGTGGTTAGAACTCGCTCCGTCTGGGATACGGCCCGCTCCGGCCCGATCACCTTTAAAAGCCCGTCCCGGGATACCATGGTCACCTTGAGGGTCTTTTCAATCTTCTTTAAAAAGGAATCAAATTGACCAAAGACATTCCGCTCATGGTCCGCCGGAATGTCGATCATCGTTTCCACAATCGCCATGAATCTTCTGCTGTCTCCTTTTACCGTTTTTCATCAATTAATGGCACTCCCTCCTATTTTAACACCTTTTTCCATAAATAGAACCCCTTTTTAGAAAAAAAATCTCCTATCAAATTTGCTCATTTGAAGAACTGCATAAACGTTGTATCGGCAATCTGTATCATCGTGATTTTGGAATTCTCCGTGTAATAACTGATCCAGAGCCAATTGTCGTCTCTTGTCTGCTTGGAAGGATCCTCCTCTGTGTTTTCCCAGAAAACGGCCTGATAAACATCCCCCTGTTTTGTGACATGCTGAAAGGAATCCGTCACCTTTTCAACGGAATCACCGACGGAAATCTCTTTATAGGTTACGATGTCATTGTTCTTGATCATGATACAGCGGATTTCGTCCTCCTCATTTACGATCACGCAGTTATCGTCTGCTTTTTGTATCTTTGTGATATTTTCGCTCGTATTTTCCAGGACAAAAAATCCTGCTGAATCAGGAATCTTCTCTGCTTTTCCATAATAGGAAAACTGTTCTTCCCCCTTCAAAAGCTTATCAGGCTGTTCGACTGTTTTTGGTGCAGAAGAGTCCTTGGAACATCCTGACAGCAGAAACAACAGAACAATAAACGGTAAAATCAGTTTTTTCATGTGGAATTCCCCTTGACATATAAAAATTTGTTTAAAAATATTCGGATTTACAGGCAGACCCGTATCACCACCACCGTGATATTGTCCCGCCCGCCTCCGGCGAGGGCGGCCCTGACAAGCGCCTCCGCCTGTTTCTCAGGCCGGTTTCCTTCGGAAAGGATCCGGGCGATCTCCTCGTCCAGGAGCATATCTGTCAGGCCGTCGCTGCACAGCAAAAATAAGTCGCCGTCTTCGACGGCCACCGGTTCGGAGAACCAGGGCTCCAGAAGCATCTCCTCCTCAAAAATACCCAGGTACTGGGTCAGGGTATGCCTGGCGGAGGAGCTTCTCGCCTGGTCTTCGGTCATCTGCCCGCTGTCAATCAAATACCGGGCCCGGTTATGGTCTTTGGAGAGGAGACGCAGGCGGTTCCCGCGAAAGAGATAAACCCGGCTGTCCCCCACATTGCAGGAGACGGCCCGGCCGGTATCAATATAGAGAGCCGCCAGAGTGCTTCCGCTGCGGATCCCCCCCTGCTCCCCGATATAACGGCAGATTCTCTGATTGGCTGCCTGTACATCCGCTATGGCGGCATCCGGAAGCTCATAAAAGGTATGGGGACGGATACACTCCACGGCCAGAAGGGAGGCAGTCTCCCCGTTGCTCTCCCCGCCCATGCCGTCGCAGATGGCCGCCGCGAAGCGGGAAAGCCCCGCCCTCCCGCCAAGATGCAGCTCTTTTTTCTCCACATCCTCCCGGAAATGGCCGTCCACCCAAAAATTGTCTTCGTTGTTTTCACGAACCCTTCCCTCATGGGTGGAGACGGCATACTCCAGTCCGGATTTTCCCTTTCGCCCCAAGAGCCGGCGAAACCCAGGCCTTCCTTTAAATCCCATCAAAGCCTCTGGCGGCAGATGCCTGCAGGTCTCTCTGGCCGGCCGCATATTGGCGCATGGCGGTGGAATAATTGTTCAGCGCCTCGATGAATTGGGTCATTGAGGCCCGAAACTGCTCATACTTTGTCTCAAAGGCGGCCTGGGCCGGGTCGTTCCAGTACTCCTTGGTGGACTGGACCAGAGAGCCCAGAGAGCTAAGCTCGCTGCTAAAATTGCCGGAGATGCCGCTCACCTGGCCGGCTGCGCTTTCCAATGCGTCAATGTTCATACTTGTGTTCATCGTGTCTTCTCCTTTTTATGTTTTTTATATTCAGAGCGCAGATACGCATCTGTACAAAAATAATATCCGCCCGGTTACTGATGATCAATATCCGGCGTGGCGTGCATGAGATCACTGAACCGTTCCAGGTTCGCCAGGGCGGAAGCCTCCTTCGCCTCCCTGGCCGCTTCGTTCAGTTTATTGAGCTGAGACCGGTACACGGCCTGTGCGGGCCCTTTTCCGGCAATCTCGATCATGCACTCATATTCCTTTTTTCTGGTGGCGACCAGAAGATCGAAAAGCTGGTCTGCCTGCTCCATATCCCGGGCAGTCGCCTGTTTGTCCTTCATTTTCTGGATGTAACCCTCGTAGCTTCTCGTGAGCGCCCCGTCATACTGGCGAAGCCCCATCAACATTTTGTCCGCC
>CAJUOF010000274.1 GCA_910587905.1 uncultured Lachnospiraceae bacterium | reverse complement strand
GGAGGCTCCGGAAGCGTGCTTCTTGGAAACCGGGAAACCTGTGCTTTTGAGGTGTACAATGACTATGACCGGAACCTGGCCAACCTGTTCCGCTGCATGAAGGAGCGGACGATGGCGACTATCCGGGAGATTGGCTTCTGCCATTTGAACTCCAGGGAGGATTTTCAGGCCATCCGGCGGTTTTTCGAGAATGAGCAGTTTGACGAACGGTACCTGTCAGAAGAACTGAAGCTGACGGAGATCCTTTTCCCGCCGCCGGAGGCAAAGGAGTTACAGGAGATCCGGACCCGGATCACAGAGGATTATGACGTGCGCCGTGCGGCCATGTTTTTAAAGCTTCTCCGTTACAGCTATTCCAGCGGCGGGAGATCCTACGCCTGCCAGCCCTTTGACATCCGGAAGCTGTTCGGCCTGATCTTCGGACTTCAGGACCGACTGGCGAACGTGGTGGTGGAAAATCAGGATTTCGAGGCCCTGATCCGGCATTATGACCGTCCCGATGCGTTTTTTTACGCCGACCCTCCTTACTTTTCCACGGAGGACATGTATGTGGCACAGTTTGGACGGGAGGATCATGGGAGGCTTAAGGACACCCTGGCAGGAATCCGGGGGAGGTTTCTGCTTTCCTACAACGACTGCCCGGAGATCCGGATACTTTACAGGGATTTTCCGCTGTTTGATTTTTCCCGCCCCCATTCCATGGCGCAGCGGTATGAGGCGGGGAAGGAGTTTAAAGAGCTGCTGATCGGCAACTATGACCTGTATGAGCGGGAGAAGGCAAAACCTTCCCAGTTGACATTGTTTGACTTTTGTGGGGAAGACGGCGGAGGGAGAGCGGAGGAAGCGTATGAAAAAATCTTAAAAGAGAGGATTGTGCAGTGCAGGATAAAAAGATAAAGCAGGCGGGGGTGGGATAGATGGCAAAGATGTTCCGTGTCCTTGGCAAGATGGGGCGGATCACTATCCCTTATGAGATTCGCAAACGGGTGGGTTTTGCCCGAAACGATGTGCTGTCCTTCACGGAAGCAGAGGACGGGCGGACGGTGGTGGTGAGGCGGGAGAAGCTTTGCGACGGCTGTCCGGAGGTGGAAGAGGAAGGCTCTATGGATGCGGTGACGCTTCAGGATTTCTTAGACGGCCTTACGGAGAAGGAGCAGAGGGCCGCCCTCCTTCATCTCTCTGTCCGGTGGGCAGAGCGGCAGGAGGCCAGGCAGGAGCCGGGAAGAATGGGAATGCCTGCCGGAGACAGGTGTTTGTAAGCAGAGAAAGGAAAAAATAAATATGTCTGAAAAGAGACCAGTAAAAAAACAGGCGGAGAAGAAGGAGACGGCCCCTCTGCCTTCCATGGCGGTGCGGATTGACCGCCTGGTGAATCTGGAGGGGAGCCGTGTCCGGGCTGCGGCCAGTGTGAACCTTGCCGGGGCCTTTGCCATTCACGGACTCAAGGTGGTCGATTCGGAAAAGGGACTGTTTGTTTCCATGCCCCAGAACCGGTATGAAAAAGAGGGAAGGACCCAGTACAGCGATATCTGCCATCCCATTACCGCACAAGCGAGGGCGGCGCTCTCTGAGGCGGTTCTTGCCGCTTACGAGCAGAGATTGGAGGAAGAGGAAGGGGCGGATTTTTCCGAGCTGACGAACGCCTGGCAGACGATGTGAGTTTTTTTCAGAAAGTTCCCATTCTCTCTGGACTTTTCCGGAAGTACCGGTATCCTTGTGGTAAACGAAAGGAGAGATGGTCTTATGAAAACGAAAGAGGCAGTTGCCACAGCCCTTGTCAGTATGCTTTTCCTTGCACCTGTCGGGTGCGGGGGCCGCCAGAAGGGGACAGACGGAGGAACCCTGACGGTGCGGGAGACGGCAGTGGGCGAGAGATTCCCGGACAGTCGGGAACGCACTGTGGCTTCTCCAGAACGTATGCGGCCAGAGAAGGATGCCGAGGCCCCGGAAACGGATTCCCGGTCGGAAACAAAAGCAGTTCCGGAAATAGAGGAGAGTTTGACGGCAGAAAAAAGAGATACCGGACATTCTTCTGATGGGCGGGCAGGATCAGAGGGCAGTACAGCGGAAAAGGGGAGGGAGAAGCAGCTTTGGGCGCCGGAGCCGGCAGAAACAAAACATTCCCCGGAGGTGTTCGGAAAGACGGGGACATCGGCAGCCGGACCGGCAGGGCCTGTGGAACAAGAAGTGCCGGTTTCCGGGTCCTCTGCGGAGACGGAGCCGCCTGCCACAGAGCCGCCTGTCCCGACTGAGCCTCCTGCTCCTGTGCCAGAGGAGACAGAGCCGCCAAAGCCGAAGTCCATCTACGATCAGGACTTTGACATCGGGGCGATCCGCCAGGAATTAATCTCCATCGGTGAAGGGCTGGGACTTACCCATGTCACGGAGGATGACGGGATTCCCTGTACGCCGGATACCTGCTCCTGGGCCTCGCCGGTTACAGCCTCGGCTTCCTTCCAGGGAGAGCGGCTCAAACAGGCCCTGCACGGCTATGTAACCTCCATGCCGTCCATGGTCGCCTCCTATGGAGGCCCGCAGATTTCCTGCTTTACCATCTATGTGCGGGACAACGGAGGCGGAAGCTACACATTTTATTTTCTATATTGACAACGAATGGAACACCCGGACAAAGGCTCCCTGCAGACTGCAGGGAGTTTTGCCGTATAGGAAGCTTCGTCCCTATCCGGCAGAAGCTTTCCGGGACTTTATTTCAGAGAAAGGTTTGATCCAGATGAAAAAAATGAGGAAAAAAGGGAAACGGCTGCTGGCGTTGTTTTTGAGCCTGCTGACGGCCATGAGCGCCCTGCCCATGGTCGCACTTGCGTTTACGCCGCAGGAGGGGCAGACGGTTTACTCCTTTGATGGAGTCGAATATCAGGGATCTGATGGCCGGACTTATGCATTAGGCCCCCGCCATTATATCCTGTACGACGGGACGGGAAATGTGAGGGCAGAGTATTCGGAAGGCGGGGACCCTTACAAAAAGCACATGATCCGCAGTGCTGACGGCGGGGAACGCCATGTGTACTGTATTGAATCCGGGATTCCCTATGCGCCGGACGGGACCGGTTATGTTTCGCAGAACGGGGCCAATAGTAATTACTTCCAGCAGCTCCCGTATCCGGCTCAGTATGGAATCATGCTGACCAGCGTTTATGGGTGGCAGCCCGGAAAGGCGGTCCCGGTCGCCGGCTGCAACGAGGACGACTACATGATTGCCACGCAGACGCTCCTTTGGGAATACCAGCAGCAGATCCGAACCAGTCCGTCCGATCTTCATGACAATGCCTACGGAGTGGAGGCGGGTGCCATCCTGCAGATGATCGACAGCCGCCCGGCCAGGAGGTGTTACGACTGGATGTTGGCTCAGATGGCAAAGCATACGACGATTCCCAGCTTTGCCGCCAGCCGCAGCAGCCAGGCGGCGGTTCATACTTTGAAGTATGATACAGCGGCAAAGAAATACACCCTGACCCTGGAAGATACGAACCATACGCTGAATGACCTGAGGTTTGTAAATGGGAATGGAATCACGGTGACCAGGAATGGGGTCCGCTACACCTTTACCAGTGACCGGATGCTTCCGGACGCAGTCACGGTCACGGCGAAAAAGGACATCCCCGAAGTGAGGGATGACATGCTGATATGGGGAGCCGGCGGCTGGCAGACCATGCTGTGCGGCTCTGAGGACCCGGTGGTGTTTTATCTCAAGCTCCGGACGGAGACCACGGGGATTGGCCGTATCGTGAAGCATTCCGAGGATGGGGTGGTGGAACAGGTCCGCTTTACGGTTTCCGGCAATGGGATTCAGGAGACGGTGGCCACGAAAGCGGACGGTACGGTGGACCTGGAGCTTCATCCCGGCGTCTATGACGTGACAGAGCTTTCTGAGGAAAAATATGAGCCGCAGGAGGTACAGCGTGTGACCATCGTGAGCGGTGGTACGTCTACGGTGACCTTTGACAATACCTTGAAACGGGGAAGCCTTACGGTAACCAAGACCTGCGAGGACGGGCTGAGCGAAGGAATCCGGTTCCGCCTTTCCGGAACTTCCCTTTCCGGCCTTACGGTGGAGGAATATGCCGTGACGGACAGCCGGGGCATTGCAGAATTTAAGAATGTCTTGATTGGCTCCGGCTATGTGCTGGAGGAAGTGGAGCCGGCTGTCCGCTACGTCGTCCCGGAAAAGCAGACGGCGGCCATTGAATGGAATCAGGTGACGAAGAAGTCTTTTCACAACGTGTTAAAGAAATGGCAGCTCACGGTGAAAAAGAGTGACGGGGAGACCGGGACCGCACAGGGAGACGGGAGCCTTGCCGGGGCGGTTTACGGAATTTATCAGAATGGGAAGCAGATTGACACTTATACCACAGATCAGGACGGAACCTTTACCACGAAGGTTTATCCTTGCGGGGAGGGATGGAGCTTAAAGGAAGAGGTTGCCAGCGAGGGCTATCTGGTGACGTCCGGAAGCACACCCATCGGGGCAGAGGCGGAACATTATACCGCAGAATATAACCGCCTTTCTTTGGAAGTGACGGAACAGGTGCTGAAAGGGAGGATTGCCCTCATCAAGCACTGCGATGACGGAGAGACTCAGATTGAAACGCCGGAGGCGGGGGCTGAATTTGAAGTATATCCTAAAAAATCAGGTTCCTACGGAGACGCAAAGGAGGCAGAACGGGATTTTCTCACTTGCGACGAAAATGGCTTTGCACAAACCAAGAACCTGCCGTATGGCATTTATACCGTAAAACAGACCAAGGGCTGGGACGGCAGGGAGCTGATGGACGCTTTCGACGTGTTTGTGAATCAGGACGGAGAGATTTTCCGCTTCCTGATCAACAATGCGCCCTTCCGGAGCCGGATTCAGGTCGTTAAGACGGACGCAGAGACCGGGAAGCCGATTCCCTATGCAGGGGCCGGGTTTCAGATTTTCCGGCCGGACGGGAGCCTGGTGGAGATGACCTACACCTACCCGGAGGTTACGAGGATTGATACGTTCTACACGACAGAAGAAGGAATGCTCATCACCCCGGAGCCATTGGAGTATGGAACCGGCTATACGTTAGTGGAGGTGTCTGCCCCTTATGGTTATGTGTTAAACAGCGATCCGGTTCCCTTTGACGTGACGGAGGAAGGGTCCTCTGAGGAAGGGGAGGTTACGGTTATCCGGGTGGAGCGGCCGAACCTGCCGCAGAAGGGGATCATCACGGTGAAGAAATCGGGGGAGGTGTTCGCTTCCGTCACTGTCATTGGCGGCGGAGCGGTAGATGAGGACGGGGCGGAGACGGTGTCTCCGACTGTGTACCAGCCGGTCTATGCAGAGCAGGGACTGGCAGGCGCTGTGTATGAGGTGTCTGCGGCTGAGGATATCGTCACACCGGACGGTACCCTCCGTTATGAAAAGGGGAAGGTGGTAGCCAGGCTTACAACGGATGAAAGCGGAACCGCCATGACGGAGCCGTTATATTTGGGAACCTATGAGGTGCGGGAAATGGAAGCGCCGGATGGCTTTGTGTTAAACGGGGAGCCCTGCAGCGTGGAACTTTCCTATGCCGGGGAAGCAGTGGCGGTCACCGGGGCGGAGGCCGGATTCCACAATGAACGGCAGAAAGCAGAAATCAGCCTGGAAAAGGTTCTCGCTGAGGATGAGCGGTTTCAGATTGGGCTTCAGGATGAGATCCTCTCTGTGCAGTTTGGTTTGTTCGTGGCGGAGGAGTTAAAGGCGGCGGATGGCAGCGTGATTCCTGCAGATGGCCTCCTGGAGCTTGTGAACTGCTCGGAAGATGGAAGTGCCTCCTTCCGGACGGACCTCCCTGTGGGAGCCAGCTTGTATGTAAAAGAGCTGCAGACAGATGACCATTATATCCTTTCCGGTGAGACGTACCCGGTCGTCTTTGATTATGCAGGGCAGGAGACGGCCCTGGTGGAGCTTCGGGTACAGGATGGGAGCGTAATTGAAAACGACCTGATTTATGGCCAGATCCGGGGATTAAAAACCGACCGGGAGACCGGAGAAACCATTGAGGGGGCATTGTTCGGCCTTTTTGGACCGGAGGAAGGGGAGTTTACGGAAGAGAGCGCCATCCTGACGGCCCGCTCCGACGGGGAAGGCGTGTTCCTGTTTTCGGATGTTCCTTTCGGGAGCTGGGTCATCCGGGAGCTTGCTCCCGCAGAAGGGTTCCTGCCCTGCACGGACCTTCACCATGTGCAGGTGGAGCGGGAGGGTCAGCTCGTTGAACTTTCTGCAGTGAATGACCGGGTGCCGGAGATCGGCACGAGGGCAGAGGTGGACGGAAAGAAAGAGATCTGTGCGACGGAAGTGTTCACGCTCACGGACACCGTATCCTATGCCCATCTGATTCCGGGAAAGGAATATACGGTGACGGGTGTTCTGATGGACAAGGCTTCCGGAAAGCCCCTGGTTCTTTCCGGGTCGGAGATTCGGTCAGAAGTGCTGTTCGTCCCGGAGGAACCGTCCGGAGAGGTGCTGGTAGAGTTTTCGTTCGATTCCAGAAACCTTCGGGAGGATGTGGTACTCGTGGCTTTTGAGAGCCTGTCCCTGGAGGGAAAAGAGCTTGCCGTCCATGCGGATCTTTCGGACGAGGACCAGACGGTCCGGGTGAAGGCACCGAAAATCGGGACGGTTGCCACCGTGGATGGAAAGAAGGAAATCACCGCAGAGGGGACGGTAACGGTGGAGGATACGGTAACCTATGAGAACCTGACGCCGGGAAAGGAATATACCGTGAAAGGCGTCCTGATGGACAAAGGGACCGGGACGAAACTGGTGGTCGACGGAGAGGGGGTAGCTGCAGAAGCGACCTTCACACCGGACAAAGAATCCGGGGAAGCGGCGGTGTCCTTTTCTTTTGATGTGGGCAATCTGACGAAGGACTTGGAGATTGTGGCTTTTGAGACGCTGTACCGGGACGGAAAAGAGATTGCGGCCCACGCAGACCTTTCTGATGAAAGCCAGACGGTGGCGGTCCGGGTTCCCAAGCGGCCGGAGACCCCGGAAAAACCCAGGACTCCGGATGTGCCGCTGACTGGCGATCAGGAGGCTCCCGGCTTCTGGCTGGGCCTTACGGCCATCGCCCTGGGAGGGCTGGCCGCCATCCTCATTCTTTATCTCCGGATGGAAAAGGACGAGGAGGGCGAATGAGGAAACGGGTGTACGTCTGTGCTCCCCTGGGAGGGGACACGGAAGGAAATGTAAAACGGGCCATCCGGTATGCCCGGTATGTGTTCGACTGCGGCGCTGTTCCGGTGGTGCCGCATTTTTACGCCCTGTGCCTGGATGACAGCATTCCGGAGGAGCGGGCGGTGGGCATGGAGGCGGGACGGAACCTCCTGGGGCTTTGCGACGAGCTGTGGATCTTTGGGGATGCCGTGACGGAAGGCATGGCCGGTGAGATCCGGCTTTGCCGGAGCCTGAATGGAAAAACCCGGAAAATCCGGGATGATGAGATTGACAAACGGATGGGAGAAAAATGATGAGGAAAAAGAAACGGAACAAGATCCTTCTGACTCTTGCGGAGGCTGTGTTTGTGTTTTGTGTTTCTGCCGTGCCGGTGTTTGCCTCCGGCGATGTGGCCGGGGCGATCCAGAGCACCTGGACGGCGGCGCAGTCGCAGATCCGGACTGTGGTGGACAACGTGGTATTTCCCGTGGTGGACATGATCCTGGCGGTCTTATTTTTCGTGAAGGTCGGCACGTCCTACTTTGATTACCGCAAGCACGGGCAGTTTGAGTTTGCGGCGCCCTGTATCCTGTTTGCGTGCCTGATCTTCACGCTGACGGCGCCGCTTTATATCTGGTCGATTTTGTGACCGGACGGAAGAGGCCGCCCCGGAGGACCGGGGCGGCAGAAAGGAGGGACTGCATGTGTTTGACTGGTTAGTGGACATCATTTCGGCTGTAGGGGACGCCATTGGGAGCCTTTTTGGATTTTTGGGAAGTGAGATTTCCAGCGCCATCTGGGACACCATGCTCCAGTGGTTCTATGAGACCATCTACGGCGCCGTGGCCGATTTTTTTACACGGATGGGAAACATGGGGGCGGACCTGTTTGGCCTTTCCTGGATTCGGGCAGATCGGAAGAGCGTCGTGTAGGGAAAGAGTGTAGATCTCGGTGGTCGCCG
>CAJUOF010000273.1 GCA_910587905.1 uncultured Lachnospiraceae bacterium | reverse complement strand
CTGGAGTTCAGACGTGTGCTCTTCCGATCTGTCCGTTCCATTCTTTTTTCCTCTCATTGATACATGAGCAGCGCCCGCTCTGCCTCTTCCCTGTCGGAAAAGGGGAGTCGCCGTCCCTCCGTCTCCTGATATTCTTCATGGCCCTTTCCAATGATGGCGATGATATCCCCCACCTTTCCGTGGCGGATGGCATAGCCAATGGCCTCTCTCCGATCCGGAATGGTCACATAAGAGCCCCCGCTCTCTTTGATTCCCGCCTCTATGGAGGAGAGAATATCTGAGAGCTTTTCATATCTGGAATTATCCTCCGTCACCACGGAAATATCCGCCAGATGCCCTGCCGCCCGCCCCATGCCGGTCCGCCGAAGCTTGGAGCGGTTTCCTCCACAGCCAAACACACAGATCAAACGGCGAGGTTCATAAGACTTTAACGTTTTCAGCAAATGCTCCATGCTATCCTCATTGTGGGCGTAGTCCACGATCACCCACAGATGGTTGCTTCCGGAGACCACTTCCATGCGCCCCGGCACCCGGACCTTCCCAAGGGCCTTCGCCGCCTGTTCTGCCGGTACGCCAAGCCGGTCTGCCGCGGCGATGGCCGCCAGGCTGTTTCGGATGTTGTATTCTCCGGGAAGGGGAAGAAAAATCGTCTCTTCCGGAGAAGTCCCCTCCCTCCCGGAGTCCCACTCCCCTCCTGCCCGCACCAGCCGATATTCACAGCCCAACATCCTGCCGTTCTTGTAGCGGGCTAGATCTGCCCCGTGGAAATCACCTTCGGAAAGTCCATAAGTCACCAGGCGGCAGGAAGCCCTGGCCGTCACGTCCTTCGCCCATTTGTCGTCCCGGTTGATAATCCCCGTATCACAATTCAGAAACAGGCGGCTCTTCTGATACAGGTAATCCTCAAAATTTTCATGTTCTCCCGGTCCGATATGGTCCGGCGAGAGATTGGTAAAAATACCGCAGGTAAAATGAAGCTCCGCCACCCGTTCCATCTTGATTCCCTGGGAGGACACCTCCATGACCACGTGGCTGCAGCCGGAATCTCTCATTTCCCGGAGAATTCTTTGCAGCTCATGGGCCTCCGGTGTGGTGTGGGAAAGGGGAAGCTTTCTCTCCCCGATAAAAGCTCCGTTGGTGCCGATGAGACCTGTTTGATGACCGGCCTCCTCCAAAATTCCCCGGAGCATATAGGCCGTCGTGGTCTTTCCTTTGGTCCCCGTCACCGCAACCGATGTCATGGAACGCAGCGGATACCCATAAAATGCCGCCGCCAGGGGAGAAAAAGCCCGTCTGGTGGAAGCCACCAACACAAGAGTCCCCTCCTTTCGCCTGCCCTCCGGCCTTGAGAACTGTCTCTCCAGTTGTTCTGTTTCCCGGTTTCCTTCTTCCATAACCACCGCGGACGCCCCCCGCCTCAGGGCCTCCTTTGCAAACCGATGACCATCCTGTTTACAGCCGGCCAGACAGACGAACAGATCGCCGGGCTTCACCTCCCTGGAATCGCAGGTGATCCCCGTCACCTCACACCTGGCATTCCCCCGGAGTCTCGTATATCCCACATGGGACAGCAAACCGCTTAATACCATGAAATTCTCCGCATAAAATTTTTCTTCCTCTATCTTATGCGAAATGTTCCATTCTGGTTATGACCTATTCTCCCAGCATCTCTTCAAACTCTTCCCGCGTCATCAGAACCTTCCTGGGTTTGGTTCCCTCCTCCTCTCCCACCACGCCGGCCTCCGCAAGCTGATCCATGATTCTGGCCGCCCGGTTAAAGCCAACCTTGAATGCCCTCTGTAGCATCCCGATGGAACCTTTTTCTTTCTCGATCAGGAACCGTCCCGCGTCTGCAAAGTAGGCGTCCCGCTCCCCGCCTCCTGCTCCCTCAAAGCCGGAGGAAGCATTCACCTGGCTTTCCACATCCTGCCTGTAGTCCGGATCTGTGTTTTCGGAGAGGAATTCCACCACCTTCGACACCTCCTCGTCGGACACAAACGCCCCCTGGACCCGGACCGGCTTCTGATAGCCGGAAGGATAGAAGAGCATATCTCCCTTTCCGAGAAGCTTTTCCGCCCCGTTCATATCGATAATAGTCCTGGAATCCACACCGGAGGACACAGAAAACGCGATCCTTGAGGGCACATTGGCTTTGATCAGACCTGTAATGACATTGACGGAAGGCCGCTGCGTGGCCAGCACCAGATGAATCCCCGCTGCCCGGGCCATCTGAGCCAGCCTGCAGATGGCATCCTCCACCTCCCCCGGCGATACCATCATCAGATCGGAAAGCTCGTCCACAATGATGACCACATGGGGCAGGGGAACGGGGTCCTCCCCGTCCGTCGCCTCACTCTTAAGCTTCTCGTTGTATCCTTTCAGGTCGCGGACATTGAAGCCCGCAAACTTCTTGTACCGGTCCGTCATCTCAGCCACAGCCCAGTTCAGGGCTCCCGCCGCCTTTTTGGGGTCGGTCACCACCGGGATCATCAGGTGGGGGATCCCGTTGTAGACGCTTAACTCCACCACCTTGGGATCGATCATGATCAGCTTCACCTCGGAGGGCTCCGCCTTATAGAGAATACTCATGATCAATGTATTGATACAGACGGATTTGCCGGATCCGGTGGCCCCGGCGATCAGAAGGTGGGGCATCCTGGCCATGTCTGTCACCACAGTCTGTCCGGCGATATCCCGCCCCACCGCAAAGGCCAGTTTTGACGGGAACATCTGGAATTCCTCCGATTCGATCACATCCCGGAAGGCCACCGTCATGTTCTCCCGGTTGGGCACCTCGATCCCAACCGCCGATTTGCCGGGAATGGGGGCCTCGATCCGAATATCCGCCGCCGCCAGATTTAACTTGATGTCGTCCGTCAAGGACACGATCCGGCTCACTTTGACTCCCTGTTCCGGCGTCAGCTCATACCTGGTCACAGAGGGACCGCAGCTAATGTTGGTCACCGTCACACCCACCCCGAAATTTCGTAGAGTCTGCTGCAGCTTGATGGCCGTCTCTCTAAGCTCCGCATCCCGGTTCTTCACCTTTCGGTCCCCCGGTTTCAGAAGGCTGACAGACGGTTTCACATAAAGTCTCGGCGGACGCTTCGGCGGCTCAGGCTTCCTTGTCTCCGCCAAACGTCCTTTCTCCGCCGAACGTCTTGCCCCCTCTGCCCGCCCCGGCATCCCCGAAGAACCAGACAGTTCTGTAAACCGAACACTCCCGGAGCTTCCTCTGCCGCTTCCCTCCGCACGAAAAACGGATGCTTCCGCCCGCTTTGCGGCAATGGGATCCGGCTCTGTGGGATCCTTCTCCACCTCGATCACCTTTCCTCCTGCCGTCACAATCCGGCGCACCTCGCCAGATTCCTCCTCCGTGTTCTCCGGAGTGTTTGAACGCTCAGCGGCACAGAAAGGCTCTAAATTCTCAGGCTTCTCGTCCTCCCGCTCCTCTGGCCGGCTCCAAACTTCCTCTTCTTCCTCACACCAGAGGCTTTCCGTTTCCTCCAATGGCTCTGGCTCGATCGCTGTCTCCGCCATCCCAGCCTCCCGGGGAAGCTCTTCCTCCTCCACCGGTGGAATCCGATAGAGCGGAATCCCCGGATCGCTTTCTTCTCTCTGTCTCCGCGCGGACATGGCATCGATCTCCGACAAGGTACTCCTGACCCGTTCCGCTTTCAGAGGGCCTCTTTCGTCCTTGTCGTCCGAACACGCTTCCTCCTCCGTCGAATAGCCTCCCCGCATTCCATGGATTTCTCCGGTGAAAATATCCGCCGGTTCCGCCTCCGGCGTCGGTTCGGCCGCGGAAGCGGGGAATTCCGGCTCTTCCTCCACAATCTCTGTGTCCATAGACACGCCCCGCACCTTTTTGTCTGTGCGGAATTTTCTCTTTTCCTCTGCCCGCTCCGCTCGCATCTCATGGCGTCTGGTCAAGTCTTCTCTGGCAGTATCATAGACCTTTTTCCCGCCTTTCCGAAGCGGATTCAAAAGCGATTTCTGCGTTGTCACCACGATCCCGGCCATAGCCAGAATGATTAACACCACATAAGTACCAACCATCCCCAAAGCCGGATAAAGGAGCTTCAAGCACAGTCCTCCCAAAAAACCTCCGTCAAACGCCTTCGGCGCCTGCACGTAATAATCGGTTAAGGGTCTGGCACTGTCAAATTCATGGATCGCCAAAAGCGTGGCAATCCCGCAAAGCACCACGAGCAGCAGCGCCGATACCACCACCCGGACAACGGCTCTCCTGCTTCCGTCATTGGACAAAAGAAAGCAGAGGATAAAAAACAGATAAAAAGGGACCAGATATCCCATAACGCCGAAAATCCCCCGAAGCACCTGATACAGCACCTCGCCGAACGCCCCGCACCAATGCATGTTGCTGCAAAAAAGCAGAAGCGTAACAGCCAAGCCGGCAAAAATAACCAGCTCCTTTTTTAAAGCTGGCTCCATGCGCTCTTCCTGCGCCCTTTTGGCGGAAACCTTTCGCTCCCGTTTCACCGTTCTATTTCTTCCCGTCGTGGTTTTTCCTCTGCGTGTCTGTGTCTTCTTTTTTGCCTGTGCCACGTCTTTTCCTCCACTTACTTCTAACCCTCCAATGCCTTTCCGACGATCTCCAAAGAGGCATACAAAGTTTAGTATACCATTTTGGAGGAAAGGAAACAAGTATTTGCGGTTTTATAATCTTCGCATACTCCTGTGTTTTTCTTCATATCCTGTACAAAGAGCATTGGAGAAGAGCTATGAGTTCCAAAACTAAAATCGTTGTACTTCGCATGAAAGAGCTGATCTATACTGGAATCTTTGTCGCCATGGGCATTCTGCTCATCATCCTTCTGGTCTTTATGTTCGCGCCTAAAAACAAGACCACGAAGGTGAGCGCAGATCCTGCCATCACCGGCAAATACACTCCCGGCGTCTATACCTCAGTCCTTTCCTTAAATAACCAGGCCATTGACGTGGAGGTGGCTGTCGATTCTGACTACATAAAATCTGTCCGCTTCGTAAACCTTTCCGAGGATGTGGCCGCCATGTATCCGTTGATGGCTCCTTCCATGGAAAACCTGGCCGCCCAGGTCGTGGAAAACCAGGGCGTTTCCGGCCTCTCCTACGATGAAAGCACCCAATATACCTCCATGGCCCTGACAGAAGCCATCGGAAACGCACTGAAAAAGGCAGAAGCAGAGAACTAATCGAAAGGCTGTGAAACATGGAGGTTCTTCTCCCGCGTTTCACAGCCCCTTTTTTATTTCCTTTTATCCAAATATCGGATCATCCCAGGCCCCAGGTCCCTCGTCGGCCGCGCCAGAAATCCATGTTCTTTATAAAATTCCTCCCGGCCTTTGGCACACATCAGATCCAGCATCATCTCCGTGCCGTCCTCTGTCAGAGAGCGCGCATACGCGATCAGGCGCTTCATCAGCATATGCCCCACTCCCAGACCCTGCGCATTGGGATGGACAATCAAGTCCTGGATATAGCAGATCACCGCACCGTCACCCACCAACCGTCCCATCCCCACCGGCTGTCCCGCGACGTAAAGCCCCACCGTGTAAAGACTTCCGGCCAGAGCTGCCTCGGCCTGTCTTCTGGTAAGCTGCTTCCAGCCCACAGAGGCCCGGAGCTTCAGATAGGTGTCCACATCAATGACATTTTCCCGAAATTCAAGCGCTTCCATAATCCTCCGTGTCTCTACCCGACCGTGTTCCGCAGTGTCCCGATCCCCTCGATGCCGCACTCCACCGTATCGCCGCTCTTTAAAAATCGGGGCGGTGTAAAGCCCATGCCCACCCCTGCGGGCGTCCCGGTGGCAATGATCGTTCCGGCCTTCAAGGTCATCCCCTGGGAAAGCTCTCGGATGATATGAGGTACACCGAAGATCAGAAGCTCCGTGTTGCTGTCCTGTCTCAGCTCCCCGTTGACCCTCGACTGAATGGTCAGCTTCGGCGGAAAGGAGAACTCATCTGCCGTCACGATCCAGGGCCCCATGGGAGTAAACCCGTCCAAACTCTTCCCAAAATACCACTGCTTATGGCGAGTCTGCAGCACCCTCGCACTGACATCATTGATAATCGTGTAGCCAAGGATATAATCTGCCGCCCGCTCCTCTGACACTCCCTTGGCATCCTTTCCGATCACCACAGCCAGCTCCGCCTCATAGTCCAGCCGTTCCACCAGATCAAAATGCCCGTCAATCGTACCGTTCGGCCGCACAGCTTCCCCGACCCGTTTGGAAAAATAGACGGCATAGGGCCGCTCCCCGCCAAAAGCCTCATTTTTGTAACGGGCAGACTCCTCTGCGTGAGCCATGTAGTTGATGCCAAGGCAGATCATGTCCTGCTTCGGCTCCGGGATGGGGGCCAGGAGTGTCACCTGCTCCAGGGGAATCTCCCCCTCACCCCCCGCCTCCACTGCCGTCCGAAGACCGGAGAGCCCTTCCTTCGCCAGAAGATCAATCCACTCGTTCATACTCTCGCAGACATACCCCAATGCCCTCGCGGGATACACCCTCGTTCCATCCGGGGACAAAACGCCTGCCGCCTCCATCCCTTCATATAAATATGTGACCAGTTTCATTGGTTCCCTACCTCCTTATCTTACTCGCTCCGGAAAGCCGACCTTCTTCTGCACCTTCCGCAGGGTCTTATTGGCATAATATCCCGCCTTTTCCGCATTTTCCTTGATGATCTTATCCAGATAAGTCTTGTCTGCCATCAGCCTCGCCTGCTCTGTCTGAAGAGGAACCAAAATCGTCGCCACGGCCTCGCCCACGGCCATCTTGAAGTCCCCATATCCCCTTCCGTCGAACTCCTTCACCACCTCGTCGGCCGTCTTTCCCGTGCAGGCCCGGTAGATATCAATGAGGTTCTTAAGCCCCGGCTGCTCATCACAGTAGCGGATCACCCCCTCCGAATCTGTGACAGCCCGCTTGCATTTTCGCATGATGGTGTCCTTATCGTCCATCAGGTAAATGCTTCCGTTGGGGTTTTCATCCGATTTGGACATCTTCTTGGAGGGATCCTGAAGGCTCATAATCTTGGCCCCCACCTTTCCGAGATAGACCTCAGGGATCGTAAAGACCTCCCCGTAGACAGAATTAAACCTCTGGGCAATGTCCCTGGTGATCTCCAAATGCTGCATCTGATCAATGCCCACCGGCACCACATCTGCCTGATAAAGAAGAATGTCGGCCGCCATCAGTACCGGATAGGTAAAGAGCCCTGCATTGATATTGTCCGCATGCTTGGCCGACTTATCCTTGAACTGGGTCATCCGGTTCAGCTCCCCCATATAGGTAAAGCAGTTGAGGATCCATGCCAATTCCGCATGGGCCGATACATGGGACTGGTAATAAATGCAGTTTTTTTCCGGATCAAGCCCGGCCGCAAGGTAAAGAGTGAGGAGCGTCCTTGCCCGTTTCCGGAGGGTGGCCGGATCCTGTCGAACAGTAATCGAATGCATATCCACCACGCTGTAAAAACAGTGATACTCGTCGCTGATCGTCACCCAATTCTTGAGAGCCCCCAGATAATTGCCAAGGGTCAAATTTCCCGTCGCCTGCATACCACTGAACAATGTCTTTTTTCCGTCTAACATTTCATTTCTCCTTCTGTCTTGCTTTCATTCATCCTCTATAGGAGCCCTTGATCCATATGTTCTCTCCAAAGGCTATCGTAAGCAGAGGAACGCTGCCAGATTCCCCCTCTTCCCCTTGGAAGCCCGATGGGAAAAGAGAATCTCGGGATTGCAGCAGGTGCAGATATCGGTCACAGCCAAATGCTCTTCCTTCACGCCTGCCTCCAGGAGGACCCGCCGGTTGGCCTCCCATAAATCCAACTGAAATTTTCCGTCTGATTTCTTTTCTAACATCGGGGACTGTTCTGTGTCTGAGAGAATTTCCTCCCCGAAGGCGGCCAAAAACTCTTCCGCCACATCTGCCCCCACCTCGTAGCAGTCCCTGCAGATCCCCGGCCCGATACAGGCCAGCACCTCAGACGGCTTCGTGCCGTAAGATGCCTCCATGGCCTCCAGGGTGACAGCCCCCATCCGGTTCACCGTTCCCCGCCAGCCGGAATGAGAAAGACCGATGGCCCGGTGAACGGGATCGACAAAATACAGGGGAATACAGTCTGCGTAGAAGGTGACTAAAGGCAGGTTCCTCACATTGGTGATCAGACCGTCCACATCCGTATAGAGGCGGGGCTTCCATATGCCACTTCCCGCATCCTCCTCCGTGACCACCCGCACATTGGTGGTATGGGTCTGACTCGACAGTACCATCCGCTCCACAGGCATCCCCAGAGCCGCCGCCATCCGTCTGTAATTCTCCAGCACCCGCTCCCTCTCGTCGCCCCGGCTAAACCCTAAATTCATGGATGAGAGGCATCCCTCGCTGACTCCTCCAAGCCTGGTGGAAAACCCATGCCTCACCAACTCCCCACAGGCTTCCAAAAGAGGAAAGCTCAAAAAGGGAACCCCTCCTTTTTCCAGACAGTGAAGCCCTCCCGCCCCCCGTCCTTTTCGTTTCCATACCAGTTCCATGGCAAACTGCTCCTTTCCTCAGGCATCCACCCAGAAGGCATCCTCAATGATACGCACCTCATCTCCCATGACCGATACCACATCAAACCGGCAGGAGGCCCGCCAGTCATAGCCATACCGATGCATGTACACCTCTGCCGTTTTCCGGATAGCCATCTGCTTTCTTCTGTCCACCGCCTCCTCCGGAAACCCACTCCCGGTGTCTCTTCTGTATTTGACCTCGATAAATACGAGGAAGCCCTTATGTCTCGCGATAATATCGATCTCCCCGAAGCGGCACCGAAAATTCCGCTCCAGAATCCGGTAACCTCTTGCATACAGAGCACGCACGGCTTCTTCCTCGTACTTGGCTCCCGTTTCACGCCGGTTCAAATACACACTTCCTTTCTGGTAGGCCCCACTTCTTAGCCCGAAGCCTTCATTCAAAGGGCTGAATCTTTTTTAAAAAGCTTCTTCTGTGAATAGGTGTCATCCCATGGCGGCGAATGGCCTCCATGTGTTCTTTGGAACCATAGCCCTTGTGGGCGGCAAACCCGTACTCCGGATAGAGCTTCTCATATTCCCGCATCAGCCGGTCCCTGGTCACCTTGGCTACGATACTGGCGGCCGCGATGGAAAGACTTTTGGCGTCTCCCTTGATAATTGGAACCTGCCGGATGGCGGAGGAAAGTCCCGGGATGGTGACCGCATCGTTTAAGCTCACATCCGGACAAACGGAAAGTTTCCCAACGGCCTCCCGCATAGCCTCATAAGTGGCCTGTAAAATGTTGATCTCATCAATCCTTCCCGGTCCCACAAGACCGACTCCCACACTGACCGCCTGCTCTAAAATCTCCTCGTAGAGCGCTTCCCGCCTTTTTTCCGAAAGCTTTTTGGAATCGTTGACATACAACATTCGACAGTCCTTGGGCAGAATCACCGCCGCCGCTGCCACCGGACCGGCCAGGGGCCCTCTCCCCGCCTCATCGATTCCACAGATGACACCAAAGGACTCATACTCTCTCTCGTAGGCTGTCATAGCCTCCAGGCGGGCGTATTCCGCCGCAAGTGCTCTCTGCTTTTTTTCCATATCGGACACCAGCTTTCTCACACCAGCCCGCTCGTCACTTCTATATAAGTCAAGCAATGCGGACCGTTCCGCATTGCCTGCCTGTGTAAGCTGTAATTTTATCTCCTGTACTGTCATTGCATTCTCCCACTCACCGCTATCTGTGACTCACAAATCCAAGCCGGTCAAGCGGCCAAATCCGAAGCCAGGCCCGGCCGACAATCTGACTCCGCTTCACATTGGCCACAGAAGGGTCACGGCTGTCGGAGCTTTGATTTCGATTGTCTCCCAGTACAAAATACTCGTCCTCACCCAGGGTAATGGGTTCTGCCGCCAGTTTGGGGTCCTGCATGGGCTCCAGGCCATAATCCTCCTCCAGAACCTCTCCGTCAATGTAAATATCGTCCCCGACAATCTGGACCGTCTCGCCCGGAAGACCAATGATCCGCTTAATATAAAACATATTTTTCGCATGAGTATACCGGAACACCACAATGTCGAACCTGGCCGGATCCCGGAAACGATAGCTGACTTTCTCCAGGATCAATTGATCTCCGTCCTGCAGCGTATCGTTCATGGAGTGGCCGGAAACGCTTGTTCTCTGGGCCACAAACATGATAATCAGAAACGTACATCCAAAAATAACGGCCGCGTAAACCAGGAAGCTTATCACCTCCCGAAGGATATTCCGCTCTTCCCCTGCGGACTCCGGCCGGCGGCTGCTTCCCGCTTCGTCGCCTTCCGCCCTGGACGGCCCGACATTCTCATCCTCCATCTCTTGGATCAGCCCCATCAATTCCTCATGAGTTGGTTCCTGTTTCTCCTCTTTTCTTCCGAATCTCATTATCCCTGCTCCTCGCCGGGAAACTCCAAGGTAATGCTCCCGAGCCTCCCACTCCTGAAATCATCAACGAACAGCCGAGCCGCCTTTTCGCTGTCCGGTTTATTTCCCTTCAAAATACAATTTCGAACCCTCGCAATCTCAATCAACTGGTCGGTGGGCTCTTTCTCCATGTCCTCCTCCGAGAGCTGATAGCGTTCCTTTAAAGCCGATGCGTACCTCTCCCCCAGTAACCTCAAAAGATGTAGAGAAAGTTCCTCCATCCCCAAAATCTCAAGATCGGAAGAGCGTCGTG
>CAJUOF010000272.1 GCA_910587905.1 uncultured Lachnospiraceae bacterium | reverse complement strand
TTCCCTACACGACGCTCTTCCGATCTCGGATTTTACGAGGCGATGGAGGAGCTCCTTGCGGACGGAGCGGAAACATTGGTCCTTGGCTGCACGGAGCTTCCGGTGGCCTTCGACCTGTTTCGAATTGAGAAGCCGAACATTGACCCTACCCTTGTGCTGGCGAAAGCCGCCGTGCGGTTTGTGGGCGCGAGGGTGAAAGAGGATTAAGGAGGATAATTATGTTAAGTAACATTGCGAAGAATATTACCCCTTCCGCCACCTGTGAACTGGAAGGCGTCGTGGCCGACATGAAGGCTGCCGGCGTGGACGTGATCGGTCTGAATGCGGGAGAGCCGGATTTTGACACGCCGGAGAATATCCGGGATGCCTGCAAAAGAGCGCTGGATGAGGGAAAGACCAGATACGTCAACGTGCCTGGGATCGCGGTACTCAGGGAAGCCATCTGCGAAAAGCTTAAGAGGGACAACCATGTGGAATATGCGCCGTCCCAGATCTGTGTATCCACCGGGGCGAAGCAGGCCTTAAACAATGCGGTCATGGCCGTGGTCAACGCGGGGGACGAGGTCATCATCCCCATGCCCGGCTGGGTGAGCTATGTGGAGATCGTAAAGCTGGTGGGCGGCGTGCCGGTGTGTGTGGACACGAAGGAGGATTTCCAGCTTGACCTTGCGGCCATTGAGCGGGCCATCACGCCGAAGACGGCGGCCATCATGATCAATACCCCCAACAATCCCACCGGTGCGGTTTACACCAGGGAGAGCTTGGAAAAACTGGCCGAGCTGGCTGTGAAGCATGATTTCTACATTATCTCCGACGAGGTGTATGAGAAGCTCATCTATAATGGAAAGGTTCATGAATGCGTGGCCTCCTTCTCCGAGGATGCCTACAATCATACCATTCTCATCAACGGCATGTCTAAGGCATTTGCCATGACCGGCTGGAGATGTGGGTACACGGCGGCCCCGGCGGAGATCGCCGCGGGCATCAATGCCATTCAGGGGCATACCACTTCCAACGGCACCACCTTTGTCCAGTGGGCTTCTCTGGAGGCGCTTGCACACAACGACGGGACCATTAAGGAGATGGTGGCGGAGTACGCAAAGAGGAAGGACTATACTTACGGCCGTCTGACTGCCATGGAGGGGATCACCTGCGCCAATGTGGACGGGGCCTTCTACCTGCTGCCCGATGTGAGCCATTATTTCGGAAAGAAGCATGACGGGAAGGAAATCAAGGATTCCTTTGATTTTTGCAGCTACATTCTGGAGGACGCCCATGTAGCTATCGTGCCGGGCGGGGCCTTCAATGCGCCCAAGTGCGTCCGCATCGCCTACACCAATTCCATGGAAAAGATTGTGGAGGGCTTAGACCGGATCGAGAAGGCGCTCTCGAAACTCAAATAAGAAAAACGGCAAAGCAGCATATAAAACAACAGAAGCATGCCTGGATCCGGGTGTGCTTCTGCTGTCTGCAAAATCGTATCTGTTTTATGGCAAGAAAGGAAAAACCCAGTGGATTCTAGCCCCAATTTGTGATAAGATAAACAAATATAAGAAAACAGGCGGGGCGTTTGCCTGTAAGGAGGAGGAAGTTCATGTCAGGAACAGATTTCG